>NZ_BSPB01000081.1:0-10843 GCF_030160815.1 Hydrogenophaga electricum
GGTGCCCAGGCGTCGCGCAGCGCCTCGGGCCAGTCGGGCAGCGTGCCGGCCGACACGGCGGCCACGGGCGGCCGCTCTTCGGCCGGCGTCGCCACCGCGTCGAAGGCCGCCCCGAAACCGGCCAGGCTGGCTTCGACGCCACGGCCCGAATCGCGGATCACGGCCTCGCACAGGTCGCGCGGCCAGGGCAGCACGCCGGTGCCGGCCATGGCGCCGAACATCACGGCCGACACCACGGTGCCGTGCTGCCGGGTGAGGGCGTCCATGTCCATCAGGCAGGCGCGGCCGGCCAGCGTGCGCGCAGCGAGCGAAAGGCGGTCGGTGTCCTGCCGGCCGTCGGCCATGTGCATCTTTTCCAGCGTGGTGTAGACACGGTGGGTCGAGGCCACGAGCGTGGTGCGCGCGTTCACGAAACCGCGTTCGACCATGCGCGCGGCCTCCAGCAGTTCGCTGGCAACCAGCACGTCGACCTGGCCGGGCACCGGCGACAGGGCGAACACCGGCGCCGGCGCGCCGGCCGGCACCGGGGCGCGCAGCAGCTCGATGTAGTAGCTGGTGGCGCCGGTGCGCTGGGCCACGCCGGGCACCGAAGTGGCCTGCACCGGCAGGCCGCTGCGCACGGCGCATTCGACGATCCAGTCGGCCAGCACGCCCCCGCCTTCGCCGCCCAGGGCGGCGACCAGGATGCAGCAGGGTTCTTGCACGGAAGCGGTCATGGAAAGCGGGTCCTCATGCGGGTTGCAGCCAGCCGATGATCCGCCGGTTGATGCGGTCGGTCAGGCGGTCCCAGAAGCTGGGGTGGGTGACGATCTCGATCTTGTGGAACGAGGGGCAGAGCACCGCCGCGTCGGCCACCTCGCCGCACAGGCCGCAGCCGACGCAGCCGTTGGTGACGTGGGCCACGGGCTCGCGGCGCAGCGGGTCCGACGAGGGCTTCACGGTCAGCGTCGGGCAGCCCGAGAGGCGGATGCAGGAGTGGTCGCCCGTGCAGGTGTCTTCGTCGATGCCGTAGCGGGTGCGCAGCGTGCGCAGGCCTTCCTTGAGGCGGCGCGCGCGGATCGGCCGCAGGCGCCGCTGGCGTTCGAGCTGGCATTCGCCTTCGGCCACCACCACCTTGAGGCCGGGGAAGGGCGAGCGGATGGCCTCGCGCAGCGTGTCGCGCACGCGCGAGACGCGGTAGTTGTGCACGGTGCGGATCCACTTCACGCCCATGCCCTTGAGCGTGTCCTCGATGGTGGTTTCGCTGGCGGTGGCGCTGCCGCCTTCGGCCAGCTGTTTGGCTTGCTGGGCCGGCGTGGAGATGGTGTCCTGCGTGCCGGTGGCCGAGGTGTAGCCGTTCTTCATGATCACCAGCACGCCGTCGCCCTGGTTCAGCAGCGCCGAACTCACGCCCGAGAGCAGGCCGTTGTGCCAGAAGCCGCCGTCGCCCATGATGGCCACGGGCCGCTGGGCGGTGAAGTTCTTGACCGCCGCGCTCGACGCCATGCTCATGCCGTAGCCAAGGATGGAGTTGCCGAACGAGAAGGGTTCGAAGGTGGCGAAGGAGTGGCAGCCGATGTCGGTGGCGATGTGCAGCTTGCCGGTGTCGCGCTCGACCAGCTTGAGCGCGGCGAACACCGGGCGTTCGGGGCAGCCGGTGCAGAAGTTCGGCGGCCGCGCGGGCACGGGTTCGGCCAGCAGGGCGGCGGCCTCGCCACGCAGTTCACCCAGACGGGCCAGGTGACCGGCAGCAGCGCTGGCGCTGGCCGGCGGCAGGTAGGCGCCGGCCAGGCGTTCGAGCGCGCCCAGCAGCACCTCGGCCGTGTACTCGCCGCCCATGGGCAACCAGTCCTTGCCGTGCAGTTGCGTGGCATGCACGCCGGCGCGGCGCAGGTGCGTGCTGATTTCCTGCTCGATGAAATCGGGCTGGCCCTCTTCAACCACCAGCACCGCGCGCTTGCCTTCGCAGAAGGTGGCCACCTGTTCGGGCACCAGCGGGTAGACCACGTTGAGCACCAGCACCGGCACCGCGGGGTCGCCCGCCTCGTCGGTGAGGCCGGCCAGTTGCAGCGCGCGCAGCAGGGTGTTGGTCAGGCCGCCCTGCACGATGATGCCCACGTCCGCGTGGCGGCCGGGCAGTTCTTCGTTGAGGCCGGCTTCGACGATGAAGCGCCGCGCCGCGGGCATGCGCACGTCGTACTTGAGCTTTTCGTGCCGGAAGGTGGCCGGCGGGTGCGACAGCCGGTCGTAGCTGAAGGCCGCGGGTTGCGCCTGCAGCTGGCGCGTGGAGATGGCCGGCGCGACGTTGTCGCGGGTCGGAAAGCTCCCGCGCACGTGGCAGGCGCGGATGCGCAGCTCCAGCATCACCGGGGTGTTCGACGCCTCGGACAGCTCGAACGACTTCTCCACCATGCGCACGATGGTCGGCAGGTCGGGCCGCGGGTCCATCAGCCACAGGGCCGACTTCATCGCGAAAGCGTGCGTGCGCTCCTGGATCACGCTGGCGCCTTCGCCGTAGTCTTCACCCACCACGATGAGCGCACCGCCCATGACCCCGGGCGAAGCCAGGTTGGACAGCGCGTCGGAGGCGACGTTGGTGCCGACCACCGACTTCCAGGTGACCGCGCCGCGCACGGGGTACATGATGGACGCGGCCAGCATGGCCGCCGCCGAACTTTCGTTGGTGCAGGCCTCGACGTGCACGCCGAGTTCGTCCAGGTAATCGCGGGCCTGCACCATCACGTCCAGCAAGTGGGTGATGGGTGAGCCCTGGTAGCCGCCGACGTAGGTCACGCCCGACTGCAGCAGCGCCTTGGTCACGGCGAGGATGCCCTCGCCATGAAACACCTGGCCGTCGCCGAGCTGGAGTGCCTCGATCTCGCGGTGGAAGGATCGTTCCACGACTGTTGTCTCCGTTGTTGTGGGGAACTGTAGTTGTGAGGGCACTGTAGGGGCCGGCACGCACATCTGTCCAACCGATTGTTTGGATGAAGTACATCCATGGTATGGATAATGCCGGCGCATGAACTTCCGCCAGATCGACCTCAACCTGCTGCGCGTGCTGGTCGCCATCCACCGCACCCGTTCGGTGACCGAAGCCGGCAAGTTGCTGGCGCTGTCGCAGTCGGCCACCAGCAGCGCCCTCGCGCGGCTGCGCCACCACCTGGGCGACGATCTGTTCGTGCGCACCGCCCAGGGCCTGGCGCCCACGCACGCCTGCGAGCTGCTGGCGCCTGAGGTCACCGAGCTGCTGAACCGGCTCGAATCGGCGCTGTCGGCCGGCCAGCGCTTCGATCCGGCCCGCGCCGAGGCGCGCTGGCGCCTGTCGCTGTCCGACCTGGGCGAGATGATGTTCCTGCCGCCGCTGGCGGCCACGCTGCGCGAACAGGCGCCGCTGTCCCGGCTGGCCAATGTGTCGGTGGTGGCCGAAGACCTGCCGACGGCCCTGGAGACGCGCGAGATCGACTTCGCCATCGGCATCCTGAACCCGCGACACCGCGGCGTGCGAGCCGACCTGCTGTTCACCGAACGTTATGTGGGCCTGACCTCGGTCGACTGGCAGCCCGAGGGTGGCGCGCGCGCCGGCGCTCAGCGCCTGACGCTGGCGCAGATGGCGCGCGCCTCCATGGTCGTGCCCTCACCCACCGCGACCTTCCACGGCAGCGTGGAAAAGATGCTCTGGCGCCTGAAGCTGCAGGAGCGCATCGTGCTGCGCGCGCGCCATTTCGGCGCGCTGCCCGAGCTGGTGCTCCACACCGACCTGATGACCATCGTGCCGCTGATGTACGCGGAAAAGCTCAGCCGCCTGCAGAAGGTGCGTGTGTGGGAACTGCCGCGCGAGGCCGCACCCGAATACGAGGTGCGCCTGGTGTGGCACACCAGCACCGCACGCGACCCGGCGCAGGTGTGGATCCGCGATCAGGTGCGGCGGCTGTTCGCCACCGGCTGAGCGCGCCCGCTCACGGCGCCGGCACCTGGAACACCTGGCGCAGATAGGCCAGGAAGGTGGCGTCATCGCACAGCGTCTTGCCGGGCGAGTCGGACAGTTTGGCCACCGGCTGGCCGTTGGCGCTGGTCAGCTTCATGACGATGTGCAGCGTCTGCAGCCCGACGTCGTTGGACAGGTGGGTCCCGATGCCGAAGCCCAGCTGGGTGTGGTCGCCCAGCGCGCGGTAGATCGCGATGGCCTTGTCCACCGTCAGCCCGTCGGAAAACACCAGGCGTTTGGTGTGTGCATCGATGCGCAGCTTCTGATAATGGGTCAGGGCTTTTTCCGCCCAGACCAGCGGGTCGCCCGAGTCGTGGCGCAGGCCATCGAACAGCTTGGCGAAGTACAGGTCGAAGTCGGCAAGGAAGGCGTCCATGCCGACCACGTCGGTCAGCGCGACGCCCAGGTCGCCGCGGTATTCCTGCACCCAGTCCTCGAGCGCGGCCTTCTGCGAATCGCGCAGGCGCACGCCCAGCGCCTGGTAGGTCTGCAGGTACTCGTGCGCCATGGTGCCGATGGGCACCAGGCCCAGGTCGAGCGCCAGCCGCACGTTGGACGTGCCCTTGAATACGCCGGGCAGGCGCGTGCTCAGGGCCTGCACCACGTCACGCTGCCAGGGTTTCGAGAAGCGGCGGCGCACGCCGAAGTCGAACAGCTCGAAAGGGTGACGCCGTGCGGGCTGCTGCACGAAGGCTTCGATGGCGCCGATCTTGTCCGCCAGCCGGCGGTGGCCTTCGGCCTCGGCGGCCGCGCGGTCGAAGCGGCGGAAGTACAGCTCGTTGACGATGGCCAGCACGAAAATTTCAAAGGCCATGACGTGGACCTGCGGCCCCCGGGCGACGATCTGCAACTGGTCGCCTTCGGCGAAGGCCTGGATGAAGCCGCGCTGGAAACGGAAGATGCGCAGGAAGTCGACGAAGTCGCTCTTGATGTAGCGCAGGCCGCCCAGGTAGCGCAACTCGTCCTCGCTGAATGCCAGGGCACACAGCGCGTCCAGTTCGGCGTTGATCTCGGGCAGCAGTTCGGTCAGCGGGAAGGCCGGCCGGTTGCGGCAAACGAAGCGGTATTCGGCCTGCGTCTGCGGGTGGCGATGCAGCATGGTCTGCCACATCGTGAACTTGTAGAGGTCGGTGTCCAGCAGGCTGGTGATGACGGGTTCCATCGGGACTCCGGGTCGGTGGTGCTCAGGCCTCGGCCCGCAGCAGGGGCAAGACCTCGGCGCAGGTGGCCAGCTGCGCGCCCTGGTGCCGCAGGTCGGCCAGGAAAGCCTGCGCCTGCGCTTCGAAACCGCTCACCGGGCTCATCGCGTCGGTCAGTAGCACCAGCTTGTCGAGCCGGCGCGAGGGCAGGTGCTGCGCCAGGTGTTCGACGGTGGCCTTGACGCAGTGGCTGCTGGCCTCGCCCGCGATGACGATCCGGTCGGCCTCGTCGAGGCGGGCGATCAGCGCCCGGTTGAGCTGCGTGCCTTCGTCGGCCGGATCGGGCACCTCGGCCTGCAGCGCGCTGTAGTGCTCGGTCCAGGGATGGCTGCCCTTGGCGACCTTCTCCACCACGCCCAGGCGCCGGTCCTCCCAGCGGTTGTAGGCCGCCTTGACGGCGGGGTGCACGTTGTGACCCCAGCTGCCGATTTCGCAGTGCACCGGCCAGACCATGAGGGTGTAGCGCCCGGCCTCTTCCAGCGCGTCGAGGTAGGCCAGGGCGCGCGGCAAGGCCCCGGCGTCGCGGGGCCGGTATGCGCCCGCACGGACCTGGGCCGCGGTGATGGCGGTGAACGGGTTCACCGCCGCGCCCGCGCCGGTCTGCCAGAAGGTGGGGTGGGCAATGTCGCAGCGGTGGTGCGAATCGAAGGTGACCACGATGCGCGCCACGCCGTCACCGGCCTCGTCGATCAGATCGGCCAGGCGCAACATGTCGGCGTGGGCGCCCTGGACCGGCAGCGCGGGGGCGATGGGGACGTGGCGCAGCGGGTCGGTGCCGCGCCAGCTTTCGGGCAGATCGCAGAAGTCGTTCTGCGGATCGATGATCAGCAACGTGGTTGCGCGGCTCATGCTGTGTTCCTGTTTCGATGGCCGGGCTCAGCCGCCCACCGCGCGCGCCAGCGCCTGGTCGATGTCCCAGAGGATGTCGTCGATGTGCTCCAGCCCGACCGAGATGCGCACCATGTCCGGCGGCACACCGGCGGCCAGTTGCTGGGCCGCGTCGAGCTGGCGGTGCGTGGTGCTGGCGGGGTGGCTGATGAGGGTACGCGTGTCGCCGATGTTGACCACGTGGCTCATGAACTGCGCGCTCTCGATGAACTTCACGCCCTGTTCGAGCCCACCCTTCACACCAAAGGCCAGCAGACCCGACGCGCCGCGCATCTGCCGCTTCATCAGATCGTGCTGCGGGTGGCCCGGCAGGCCCGGGTAGCTGACCCAGCCGACGCGCGGGTCGGCCTGCAGGTACTGCGCCACCGCCAGCGCGTTGGCACAGTGGCGTTCCATGCGCAGCGGCAGGGTTTCGACGCCCTGCAGGATCTGCCAGGCGCTGGTGGGGGCGAGCGCCGCGCCGAACACGCGCAGGCCTTCCATGCGGCAGCGCATGGTGAAGCCGAAGTTGCCGAAGGTTTCGTAGAACTTGACGCCGTGGTAACCGGGCGACGGTTCGGTCATGCCCGGGAATTTGCCGTTGTCCCACGGGAAGCTGCCGCTCTCGACCACCACGCCGCCCAATGTGGTGCCGTGGCCCGCCAGGTACTTGGTGGCGCTGTGCACCACGATGTCGGCGCCGAAGCGGATCGGGTTGCACAGGAACGGGCTGGGCACGGTGTTGTCCACCACCAGCGGCAGGCCGTGGGCGTGCGCCACGTCGGCGATGGCCGTGATGTCGAGCACCACCATGCTGGGGTTGCCCAGGGTTTCGGCAAAGAAGGCCCGGGTATGGGGGCGAACGGCGGCGGCGAAGGCGTCCGGGTCGGTGGCATCGACAAAGGTCGTCTCGATGCCGAATTTCTTCAGCGTCACCGCGAGCATGGTGACGCTGCCGCCATAGAGCGCGCCGGCCGCGACCACGTGGTCGCCGGCCTGCAGCAGCGTGGTCAGTGCCAGCGCCTCGGCCGCCATGCCGCTGGCCGTGGCCACCGCGGCGCGCCCGCCTTCGAGCGCGGCCACGCGCTCTTCCAGCGCCGCCACCGTGGGGTTGGACAGGCGGGCGTAGACGTTGCCGAAGGTCTGCAGGTTGAACAGGCTGGCCGCGTGCTCGGCGGTGTCGAACACGAAGCTGGTGGTCTGGTAGATCGGCAGAGCCCGCGCGCCGGTGGCGGCGTCGGGGATCTGGCCCGCGTGGATGGCGAGCGTCTCGGGCTGGAAGCTGCGGTCGGCCATGGTTTCAGCCCTGCTTCGGCCGCTGGGCCGAGATCACCTTGGTGTTCACGCCGGCCCAGTTCAGGCCGCCGAAGAGGCGCGCGTGTTCGATCTTCACGCAGCGGTCCCAGACCGAATCCAGGCCCGCGTCGGTGGCGATGCGGTCGGCCTCTTCGCTCATCAGGCCGAGTTGTTGCCACAGGGTCTTGGCGCCGATGGCCACCGCGCTTTGCGCGATGGCCGGGATTTCTTCGACCTTGCGGAACACGTCGACCATGTCGACGGGAAAGGGAATGTCTTCGAGCCGGGCGTAGCTCGTTTCGCCCAGGATCTGGGGGTAGCGCGGGTTCACCGGCACGATGCGGTAACCCCGCTCCTGCATGTACTTGGCGGCAAAGTAGCTGGGGCGGTGCCATTCGGCCGAAAGGCCGACCACGGCGATGGTGCGGTCGCGCGCCAGGATGCGGCGCAAGGTGGGAATGTCGTCCTGCATGGGGGTCTCCTGCGCCGCGAGGCGCGGGAGCGACATTACCACCTTGGCGCCCCCCGGCGCGCCGAGCCGCGAGGGTCAACCTGCGCCCTGCGTGACCACCAGGCGGTTGTCGACCGCGACCACACCGTCCACCGCGCGGGCCAGCACGGTGGCGCGTTCGCGCGCAGCGGCGTCGGGCGCCGGGCCGGTCATGGTGACGTGGCCGGCCTTGGTGTCGACGTCGATCTGCAGGGCCTTGAGGCTGTCATCGGCCGCCAGCGCCGCGCTCACCTGCGCGGTGATGGTGGCGTCGGCCGCCGCGGCGGTCGCGGTGTCGGCCATGTCGCTGGTGGCCTGGCGCGCCTGGTCGATGGCGCCGCCCATGTCCTGGCTCACCGAGGCGGCAGCGCTCTGGGTGTTTTCGATGGCCTGGTCCACATGCTGGCCCACGGTCATCTCGTCACTGGCCTGCCCGCAGGCGGCGAGGGCGAAAGCGGCGGCCGTGGTGGCCAGCACGGTGGTGATGCGGCGTTGGATGGGGGTCGATTTCATGGTGTTCTCCTGAATAAGAATGGGGGGGTTCCAAGCGGGCCGGGTGTGGCGCTCAGGGCTTGAACCACTGATCGGTGGCGCGGCGCTCGAAATCCGCCACCTGTTTTTCGGCCTCTTCCTTGGCGATGCCGTAGCGCTCCTGGAGCTTGCCGGCGAGCTGGTCGCGGCGACCGGCCACCACCTCCAGGTCGTCGTCGGTGAGCTTGCCCCACTGCTCGACGACCTTGCCCTTGACTTGCTTCCACTGTCCCTGGATCTGGTCCCAATTCATGTGTTGACTCCTTGCTGACTTCGTGAACATCGGGGTACGGCGCTGGCCGGTCCCCACGAGGGCAACGAGGTCCGGTACGGGTACGAACAACGTTGTGTCTTTACTGTAGGCAAGCGCCCCCGCGCTGGCTGTCGGCCCGGGCTGGCTCGGCGTGTAGGACAACATCCCGGGTCGCATGTCCGGATGTTTCCGCTGGTAAACACCGCGCCGCGCCAGCGTCCGCACAATCGGCCCATGGCGTCCCCCGAATCGCGCAAGGCCCTGCCGGTCATCGACCCGGCCCGCTGCACCGGCTGCGGCTGGTGCGTGGGCGTGTGCCCGCCGCGCGTGCTGTCGCTGCATGCGGTGCCGGACTGGCAGAAAAAGAGCCACCTGGACGACGCGGCCGGGTGCACCGGCTGCGCCCGGTGCGCGGTGCGCTGCCCGTTCGACGCGATCGCGATGCGGCGTATACCCGATCCGCCGCCGGGCTGCTGAGCGGCCGGTACAAAGGCGTTCCGGGCCGGACCTTCCGCACGGACGCCGGCGCGGCTTGCTGCACTGCGGCAAGATGCCGGCATGCGCCCGCACGGTGTGGGTGCCCCTCCTTCGGAAACCCGTCATGAGCGACCTCTCCCAACCCCAGAACCCGCCCGTCCTGCTGGACAAGCTGCAATGGCGCTACGCCACCAAGAAAATGGACCCGGCCAAGACCGTGCCGCAGGACAAGATTGACCGCATCGTCGAAGCCGCCCGCCTGGCACCCACGTCCAGCGGCCTGCAGCCTTTCGAGGTGATCGTGGTGAAGAACCCCGCCGTGCGCGCGCAGATCCAGGCCATCGCCTGGAACCAGGCGCAGGTGACCGAGAGCACCTGCGTGCTGGTGTTCGCCGCCTGGGACAACTACACGGCCGAACGCATCAACCACATGTTCGACCTGACCAACCAGCAGCGCGGCTTCACCAACGAAGGCTGGGAGGCCTACCGCCAGAAGCTGCTGGCGATGTACCCGCCCCGTCCGGCCGAGGTGAACTTCGAGCACGCCGCGCGCCAGGCCTACATCGGCTTCGGGGCCTCGGTCATCGCCGCGGCGTTCGAGGAAGTGGACGCCACGCCGATGGAAGGCTTCGACCCCGCCGCGCTGGACGACATCCTGAAGCTGCGCGAGCGTGGCCTGCGCAGCGTGACCATCCTGCCGCTGGGCTACCGCGCGGCCGACAGCGACTGGCTGGTCAACCTGAAGAAGGTGCGGCGCCCGCTGGACCAGTTCGTCATCGAAGTGAACTGAGCGCCTTCGGGCCCGCCGGCCGCCACCGCTGTCAGCGGCTGGCGGCTTTTTCTTGGCCGGCCCACCGGACACACAGCCCCTCGCGCAGGGCCTGCACCGCCGACGCCAGCGCGCCGTCGTTGACGATCTGCACGGCGCCCGGCGGCAGTTCGGCCGCCGCGTCGCGCGCCAGCCGCTGCGCGATGGCGGCGCCGTCTTCGCGGCGGCGCCCCAGCAGGCGCTGCGCCAGCACCGCCGCCGGCGCGGTGATGTGGACCACGCTGGCGTCGGGCCAATGGCGCAGCACCGTGGGCAGGTAGGCGCGCGAGCCGTTGACGAAGACGCCGTGCCCGGTCGACAGCGGGGCCAGTTCGGTGCGCCGCACGCCGTACGACAGGCCGTTGGCCTGCCAGGCCATGGCAAAGGCCTGCGCCCGCTGCAAGCGCTCGAAAGCGCTTTCGCTCACCCCTTCGTGCGCCTCGCCGCCGGCCTGTGCCGATCGGGTGATGGTGCGCCGCGCCCAGTGCGCGGGCGGCATGCCGTCCCAGGCGGCCCGCAGGCCGAGCAGCACGCTGTCCTTGCCGGCACCGGAAGGACCGATCACGTAGACCAGGCGCCGGCTCATGGCGCCAGCCTTGGCTGTTCGAGCAGCAGGAAGTCGGCGCCCGGCGCCGGTTCGATGAAGATCGACAGCCGGTCCAGCCGCCACGGCGGCAGCGCCGCAAAGTGCGCTTCGGCGGCCTGCTGCACACGCCGGATCGTGGCTTCGGGCACGTCGTCCAGCGGCCCGGTCAGCGAAAAATGGAAGCGGAATTTCTGCAGCACCCAGGGGTAGCCCCAGGCCAGCAGCAGCGCGTCCTCCTCGGGCGTGAGCGGCGCGCGCCGGCGCCGCACCAGTTCGTTCGCGCTCAGCGGGGCGGCCAGTGGTTGCAGGCGGCGCACGCAGTCGTCGGCCAGCGCGCTCAGCGCCGCCGGCGTGTGCGCCGGGCGCAGC
>NZ_BSPB01000082.1:0-10771 GCF_030160815.1 Hydrogenophaga electricum
CAGGTGTGGCCGCTGTCGGGGTCGTGCCAGTCGGCCTGTGTGGTGCCGGGCAACTGGGCCGGGCCGTCGCCCAGGCTGTCCAGCGGTGTCCGGGCCCGCAGCGGCCGGGCCGGTGCGCAGCCCGCCATGCCGAACCCGCCGGCCATGGCGGCGGCCGACGCGATCCAGGTGCGGCGCCGGGTCACAGGCTGGTCCAGTACACCCCCTCCAGCGGAATGGGGAGGAAGTGCTGGTACAGGTTCTGCAGCGTGGCGCGCGGGTCCAGGTCCTGGAAGCGTTCGGGGTAGAACCACTGCGCCATCACCTGCACCGCCACCACGTTCAGCGGCGAGTTGTAGAAGTGGTGCCAGATCGCGTGCGCGCGGCCGGGCCGCGTGGCCTGCAACTGGTCGATGAAGCGGCGCTGCGTGGCGCGCTGGAGCGAGGCTTTGGCTTCGGCGGGGGTGGCGTCGGCGCCGAGCACCACGCGCAGCGGCATCTGCCTGGCGGTGGCCAGGCTGCCGATGCCGGTGCCGATGTAGTGCTGCGGCTGCTGCGCCAGCAGCAGCTCGGGGTTGAGGGTGCCGTGCTCGCCAGGGATCAGGCCCTTGGCCACGTTGGCGCCGCCGGCCGCGTCGAGCAGCACGCCCACGAGGCCGACCATGGTGGCGCAGCACTCGTCCGCAAGGCCGACGCGGTTTTCCAGAAACACGCTGGGCTTGCGCGCGGGTGCCCCCGGGCCGGCCAGGCGTTCCGTCACGCGCGCGAGCTGCTGGCGCCACTCGGTGTTGAAGGCGGTGGCGCGGTCGCTTTTGCCCAGCACCTTGCCCAGCAGAGCGATGCTGGTGGGCGTGTTCTTCAGCGGGTCCTGCCGGAAGTCCACGAACAGCACGGCGGTGCCGGCCGCTTCCAGCCGCGAGACGATTTCGCGGTCGCCCTTGCTCGGGCCGTGCCCGCCGGCCAGGCCGAAGATCGCCACCTGAGGCCGCAGCGCGATGGCCTGCTCGTCGCTGAAGGTGCTGCTGCCTGCGCGGCCGATGCGGGCCACCCGATCAAGCTGGGGAAACTGGCGGTGCCACTGCGCGTAGCCGGCCGGGTCCAGCGTTTCGTAGTCGCCCATCATGGCCACCAGGCGCCGCGACGGGTCACCGCCTTCCAGCAGGCCCAGCACCGGCAGCAGCCGTCCTTCACCCAGCAGCACCCGGTCCACCTGGGTGGGCACCGACACCGAACGCCCGGCGAGGTCGACCACGGTCTGCCGGTCGGCAGCCTGTGCCCAACCACTGAGCAGCACCAGGGCGAAGGCCGCCAGACGCCGCGCAGCCCGCACCAGACCGGGTGTTTGTGGTGTTGGCGACACGCGGTCGGCCGGCCAGTGTGACGAGGCGCCCAATGCGTTCATAATTGAGAATGCTTCCTATTATCGAGATTGCCGAGCATCGCACAAAAAGCGGGCCGCCGTGTTTGCTGTGGCAAGAAAGATGTTTGGAAATCGCGCCATGCGCCCGGCCGGGCGCAGCCTGTCTGTCTGCCCGTTGATCACACCGCCATGTCCGTCTCCTCCCCGCTGAACGTGTCCATGTCTGCCGTTGAACAGGCGCCACCGGCACTGCAGTTGCAGAACCACCTCAGGCACATGCACGTGCTGCGGCCGGGCCTGCACGTGCACGCCGACGACATGGTGGACACGCAGGACTTCACCGCGGTGGGCGAGATCGAGCAGGGCCTGCGCATCGTCATGCTGCTCGAAGGCTCGGTGGACGTGAGCTACGGGCATCGGCGCGTGGTGCTCAACAGCGCAGCGGGCGAACGCAGCCGGCCGGGCCGGTGCGGCCCGGTGCCGCGGGGGCTGTTGGTCTCCATCGCCGAAAGCGACCGCTTCGAGCGGCGTGCGCGGCAGGGCTGCCGGGCGCGCCGGTTGAGCATCGGCATGGGCGAACCCTGGCTGACGCAGGTCATGGCCGGTGCCGCGCTGCCACCGGTGGACGATTTCGTGCACGCGCACCTGGCCATGCAGGCCTGGCAGCCGTCCGCGCGCGCGGTCGCCATGGCCGAACAGCTCGTGCACACGCCGGCGCTCAGTGGTCCGTTCCTGAACCTGTACATGGAAAGCCGGGTGCTGGAGCTGGTGAGCGAAGCGCTGGCCTGCCTCGGATCGCCAGCGGCGTCCGCCCCGGCCCCCGCGCCGGCGTCCGCCGGCACCCGGCTGCTGCCGCACGAATACCGGCGCATCCGGGCGCTGCACGCATTCCTGCAGACCGACCAGGCGTTCGATCTGTCGCTGGACGAGCTGGCGCACCAGGCCGGCACCAACGCCAATACCTTGCAGAAGCACTTCCGCGCGGTGTATGGCACCACCGTGTTCGATCACCTGCGTGAGTGCCGCCTGCAGCGCGCGCGCCAGGCGCTGGAGCGCGACGGCCTGAGCGTGTCGCAGGCGGCGCTGCTGGCCGGCTACAGCAGCGCCGCCAATTTTGCGACCGCTTTCCGCAAGCGTTTTGGCCTCGCCCCCAAGCTGGCGCGCGGCCGGTTCTGAAGCGGCGCTCGGGTCGGTGCGGCGCAAACATCTTTGTGGGCGGCGCAAACGTCCGGCGTGGGCGCGCATGCCATCATCGGTTTGGCAATGATTGCGAATCAATCGCATCGAATGGGCTGGTGACCAGATCCCCGGAGGGAGGGGTCGCCGGGCCCTTTTCCGATCTCCCAACCAGGAACCCCTGTCCATGAAAACGTCGTCTGGCCGCCGGATGCGGCCCAATCCTTTTGTCCTGGCGTTGCTGGCGGGCAGCACCGCCGCGATGGCACAGACCCCGGCCAGCAGCGCCGAAGACACCGTGCTGGCGCCGGTGGTCGTGCGCAGCAAGTACGAACGCGAAGACCTGCCCGCCCGGGCGCCGGGCAACAAGGCCGCTTCGGGTGCGCGCCTGGGCATCCTGGGGGCCACGGCCATCATGGAGGCGCCCGTGCACGTCAACGCCTACACGCGCGAGCTGGCCGAGGACTGGTCCGCGCTGACGCTGCAGGATGTGCTGGAGAACGACTCCGCCGTCGTCTTCACCACCAACAAGAACCACCTGCTGCAGAACTTCAACCTGCGCGGCCTGGACATGGGCGCGATGGACATCGCCACCAACGGTCTGTACGGCATCGCCCCGGCCAATTCGGTGCCGGTGGAGATGTTCGAACGCATCGAGGTGCTGCGGGGGCCGAACGTGCTGCTTTCGGGCATGCCGCCGCTGTCCAGCGTGGCGGGCACCGTCAACATGGTGACCAAGCGCGCGCTGGCGCAGCCCGTGACCGACCTGACGCTGACCTACGGCTCCGAGTCGTACCTTCAGGGCCATGTCGACGTGGGCCGCCGTTTCGGCGATCAGCAGCGGCTGGGCCTGCGCTTCAACGGGGTGTACGGCTCCGGCGACATGGGCGCCAAGGGCGAAGAGCAGAGCCGCCGGGTCGGTGCGTTGGCGCTCGACTACCTGGGCGACAGCGCCCGCTTCTCGCTCGATCTCTACAGCAGCGTCAACAAGATCGACAACGGCAGCCCGGGCATGTTCAACTTCCTGGGCAATGCGTCGATCCCTGGCGTGGGCCGGCTGCTGTCGCCGCCTTCGGGTGACACCAACATGTTCCGCGGCACCCACGGCGAGTACGACAACAGCGGCGTGCTGGCGCGCGCCGAGGTCGACTTCTCCCGGGACTGGCAGGGTTATTTCGCGGTCGGGGGCTCCGAGGCCGAAGGCCAGGGCCTGCTGTTCGGCACGCGCGCCTACGTCACCGGTGAGGACGGCACCACACGCGGGGCGATCTACAACGTGCACACGAAATCCGAGCGCCGCACGGCCGAAGCCGGGGTGATCGGCACGTTCGACACCGGCGGCGTCAAGCACCGCCTGCAGCTCTCGGCCAACGTCCTCAAGCACAAGGAAGGCACGGTCAACACGGCCTGCAACTACTGCTACACCACCAACCTGTACGACCCGGTGGTGCCGGTCTTCCCGGCAGCGCCGACCTGGAAGGGTTACACCACCCAGAACGAGTACCGCTCGCTCGCGGTGGCCGACACCCTGGGTTTTGCCGATGACACCGTGCTGCTCACGGTGGGCGGCCGCCACCAGACGGTGGAGATGCCGCTGTCCGGTTACAGCGAAGCGCGCTTCTCGCCCATGGTGGCCGCCGTCGTGCGGCCCTGGGGCGAACAGGTCTCGCTGTTCGGCAACTACACCGAAGGGCTGGAGCCGGGTCAGGTCGTGGGCGTGGGTTATGCCAACGCGGGCGAGGCCCTGCCACCCAAGCAGACCCAACAGGTCGAGTTCGGCACCAAGCTGCAAAGCGGCGCGCTGACGCACACCCTCAGCGCCTTCCAGATCCAGCGCCCGTCCTTCATCAGCAACAGCGCCAACCAGCTCGTCGACGACGGTGAGCAGCGCCTGCGCGGCGTGGAATGGAGCCTGTATGGCCAGCTGACGAAAGACCTGTCGCTGCTGGGCGGGATCTCCCACATCCGTTCCGAGCAGCGCAACACCGGCAAGAACACCTTCGGCACGCCCGAATGGCGTGTGCGCCTGGGGCTGGACTGGCAGACGCCCGTGCAGGGCCTGAAGGTGGGCGGCCGCGTGATCCACACCGGCACGCAGTGGGCCGACTCGGGCAACAAGCTGCGCATGCCCTCGTGGAACCGGCTCGACCTGAACGCCAGCTACGCGACCCAGATCGGCGCCACGCCCGTGCGGTTCAACGCCAGCGTGGAAAACGTGGCCGACAAGAAGTACTGGATCGGCACCTTCGGCGACGGCTTCGTCATGGCCGGTGCACCGCGCACCTTCAAGCTGTCGGCCACGGTGTCGTTCTGATCGGCGGCGGTGCGGCCCCCGAGGCATCGGGCACGCGCATTGCGGGCCCATGGCTGGCTGCCCTTTGCGCGTTTCTGGCCGCGAAAGCCCCGTCAGGGCCCGCCCAGCGGCCGAGCCAGCCGCTCACGTTCAAGCCTCCTGGGTGATCACCACCTGCGGCTGCAGGCGCTGCGCGTCTTCGGCCTTGCTCAGGCCGGTGCCGGCGGTGAGCAGCGCGGCCGAGCCGGCGGCGATGCCCCAGGTGAAGGCTTCCTGCAGCGGCAGGCCGCGCTGCAGGCCCCAGACCAGGCCGCCGACGAAGCTGTCGCCCGCCCCCACAGCGCTGGCCACGGGAATGTCCAGCGCCGGCGTGCTCCACACACCTTCGCGCGTGGCCAGCACCGCGCCCAGATGGCCCAGCGTCAGCGCCACCACCTCGGCCCGGCCCTGGCGCACCAGGTCCTGCGCGGCGGTCTGCCACTGCGCGGCGTTGTCCAGCGGGCGGTCGACCAGCGCGCTCAGTTCACGCAGGTTGGGCTTGAACAGCCAGACACCTTCGGCCAGTGCGGCCGCCAGCGCCGGGCCCGAGGTGTCGAGCACGAAGCGGCCGCCGCGCTGGCGCGTCAGCGCCGCCAGCCGGGCGTAGAAATCGGTGGGCGCGCCGGGCGGCAGGCTGCCGCTGGCCACGAGGATGTCGGGGAAAGGCTGCAGCGCTTCCAGGTATTGCAGGCAGTGCTGCCATTCGGCCTCGCTCAGGTGCGGGCCCGGCATCACGAAGCGGAATTCGGCGCCCGTGCTGTGTTCGTGCACGGTGAAGCTCACGCGGGTCTCCTGCGCGATGGGCAGGAAGGCGGTGTCCAGGCCTTCGGCATCCATGCGGTGCCGGAGCCAGTCGCCCGATGGCCCGCCCGCCGGGCAGACCGAGAGGCAGTGGCCGCCCAACTGCGTGAGCACGCGCGCCACGTTGACACCGCCGCCACCCGCATCGTGCAGCGTGTCGCCGCAGCGCAGCTTGTGGGTGGGGACGACCTGGTCGGTTTCCGTGGCGAGATCCACCGACGGATTCATGGTCAGGCAGAGGACGGACAAGGGAAGGGCAATGGCGGTGCTCATGGCGGGATTGTCGGCCAACAGCGGGCCTGGCCCCCGGCCTGCGGCGCCCGTGGAACCGGCTTGGCCGGGTCGTTGGTGCGTGGCCTCTGGAAGCGCCTCCGCGGCGCAGGGGGTCACCGCATCAGGGCTTCGATCTCGTCGCCGTCCACCGGCACGTCGCGCGTGATGAGTTCGCAGCCGGTGGCGGTGACCACCGCGTCGTCCTCGATGCGGATGCCGATGTTCCAGAACGCCTCGGGCACATCAGGCGCAGCCTGCACGTACAGGCCGGGCTCGATGGTGGTGACCATGCCCGGGCGCAGGATGCGGCTGGGCCGGTCCTTGATGGTTTCGCCGCTGAGCGGGTCCTGGCGCTCGCTGCCTTGGCCGAGTTCCGTCGGTTCCACGTAGCTGCCGCAGTCGTGCACGTCCAGCCCCAGCCAGTGGCCGGTGCGGTGCATGTAGAAGCGGAAGTAGGCGCGCTGCGCGATCACGTCCTCGGCACTGCCGAGCCGGGTGCGGTCGAGCAGGCCCAGGTCGAGCAGGCCCTGCGCCAGCACCTTGACGGTGGCCTCGTGCGGGTCGTTGAAGCGGTTGCCGGGTTTCGTGGCGGCCACGGCCGCCTCCTGGCTGGCCAGCACCAGGTCGTACAGCGCGCGCTGCGGGCCGGTGAAGCGGCCGCCCGCCGGGAAGGTGCGCGTGATGTCGCTGGCGTAGCCGTCGAGTTCGCAACCAGCGTCGATCAGCACCAGCTCGCCGTCGCGCACCGGCGCGGCGTCGGCACGGTAGTGCAGCACGCAGGCGTTGGCGCCGGCCGCGACGATGGAGCCGTAGGCCGGAAACTGCGAGCCGTGCTGGCGGAATTCGTGCAGCAGTTCGGCGTCGAGGTGGTACTCGCGCACGTCTTCACCGGCGCGGATCATGCGCGCGCTGCGCTGCATGGCGCGGATGTGGGCGCGGGCGCTGATCTGGGCGGCGCGTTTCATCACGCCGATTTCGTGCGCGTCCTTGACCAGGCGCATCTCGTCGAGCACGCCGCACAGGTCGCGCTGGTTTTCGGGGCACAGCGCACCGAAGCGCACGCGGGCCCGCACGCCCGAGAGCCAGCCGCCGACGCGGCTTTCCAGCCCGCTGTGGATGGCGAACGGGAACCACACGGTGCTGCGGTTTTCCAGCAGGCGCGGCATGCGCGCATCCAGTTCGTCGATGGCGAAGGCGGCGTCCACACCCAGCGCGTCGGGCGCGGCCTGCGGGCCGAGGCGGATGCCGTCCCAGATCTCGCGCGCCGGGTCCTTGGGCTGGCAGAACAGCGTGGTGTGGCCTTCGGCGGTGATCACCAGCCAGGCGTTGGGCTCGGTGAAGCCGGTGAGGTAGTAGAAGTAGCTGTCGAAGCGGAACGGAAAGTCGCTGTCGCGGTTGCGCGGGCGTTCCGGTGCGGTGGGCACGAGGGCGATGCCGCCGGGGCCCAACTGGGCGGCCACGCGGGCGCGGCGTTCGGCGTAGAGAGCGTGGGAGGTCTGGGCGTCCATGGAGGCATTGTGCGGCTTTTGCGCGGCTTGCGCAGTGCCCTGGCCTTGCGCGACCACGGCGCCCGGTCAGCCGGCGTTCAGCGCTGCCAGCCGCTCGGGCGTGCCCACATCGGTCCAGTCGCCGGTGAAAAGCTCGGCGCTCACGCGGCCGGCGTCCATCGCGCGGCGCAGCAGCGGTGCCAGCGGCGCGGCCACGCCTTCCGGGTTGCCGGGGGGGATGTCGCACCACGGTGCTTCGAACAGCGCGTGCCGGTACAGGCCGATGGTGCTGTAGGTGTAGCGGGGGGCGGCGCTGGCGGCGTCTTTCGGCAGGTTCAGTGCGCGGCCGTCGGGCGCGAGGCCGAAGTCGCCCAGCGGGTTGTGCGCCGGGTTGGGCACCAGCCACAGGTGGGCCAGGGCGTCGCTGGCGGCGAAGCGGGCGAGGGCGTCGGCGTTGAACACGAAGTCGGGCGCGTACACGTCGCCGGCGAGCACCCAGAACACCTCGCCCAGCAGGGGCAGTGCGCGCACGATGCCGCCGGCGGTTTCCAATGCGCGGCCGAAGTCGTCGCCCTCGTGCGAGAAGCGCAGCGAACCGCCAGGGTGCCGGGTTGGCCAGTCGGCGAAGTGCTCGGCGATCTGCGGGCCCAGCCAGGCGGTGTTGACCACCAGGCACCGGAAGCCACCGCGCCACAGCGCTTCCATGGGCCACTGCATCAGCGGTTGCCCGCGCACCGTCAGCAGGGGCTTGGGGGTGTGGTCGGTCAGTGGCCGCATGCGTTTGCCCCGGCCGGCAGCCAGCACGATGGCGGCGCCTGGCGGGGGGGCGGGGTGGGGCTCGGCGGGCAGCGAAACGCTCATGGCAGACGGGCCGGGTGGCCTGCGGTCAGGATGGGAAAGGGCGATTATTCAGCAGCGGGCGCGCGGCCCGGCGGCCGTGCCGACCGGGGTGTCGAAGCCCGCGCCGGTGGATGGCGGCGGGCGGGCCGATAAAATCACGGGTTTGGCGCCATCGCCGGCCCGGCGGGTGCTTTCTTTTGTCCTCCCCTCCGCTGCCATGTCCGACGCCACCGTTTCCCCCACCACGGCCCCCGCCGTCACACCCCTGGTTCAAGCCAACGCGATCCGCGCGCTGGCCATGGACGCGGTGCAGGCCGCCAATTCCGGCCACCCCGGCGCGCCCATGGGCATGGCCGACATGGCCGTCGCGCTGTGGGGCCGCCACCTGCGCCACAACCCCACCAACCCCGCCTGGGCCAACCGCGACCGTTTCGTGCTGTCCAACGGCCACGGCTCCATGCTGATCTACGCGCTGCTGCACCTGACGGGTTACAAGCTGCCGATCGGCGAACTCAAGAACTTCCGCCAGCTCGGCAGCAAGACCGCCGGCCACCCTGAAGTCGGTCACACCCCCGGCGTCGAGACGACCACCGGCCCGTTGGGCCAGGGCATCACCAACGCGGTGGGCATGGCGCTGGCCGAGAAGCTGCTGGCGTCCGAGTTCAACCGCACCGTTGGCGATGTTCACCACGCCATCGTCGACCACCACACCTATGTCTTCATGGGCGACGGCTGCCTGATGGAAGGCATCAGCCACGAGGCCGTGGCCCTGGCCGGCGCCTGGAAGCTCAACAAGCTGATCGCGCTGTACGACGACAACGGCATCTCCATCGACGGCCAGGTCGCGCCCTGGTTCATCGACGACACGCCCAAGCGCTTTGAAGCCTGCGGCTGGAATGTGATCCGCGCCGTCGACGGCCACGACGCCGACGCCGTGGACGCCGCCATCGCCGCCGCCAAGAACAGCGCCGACAAGCCCACGCTGATCTGCTGCAAGACCCACATCGGCCAGGGCAGCCCGAACCGCGCCAACACCGCCAAGGCCCACGGCGAGCCACTGGGCGCCGAAGAAATCAAGCTCACCCGCGAAGCGCTGGGCTGGAGCCACGAGCCGTTCAAGATCCCCAAGGACGTGTACGCCGCCTGGGACGCCAAGGACGCCGGCAAGGCTGCTGAAGCCGCGTGGAACACCCAGTTCGCTGCCTACAATGCCGCCTTCCCCGAGCTGGCCAAGGAATTCGTGCGCCGCATGAAAGGCGAGCTGCCCAAGGCCTTCCACCAGGTCGCCGTCAACGCCGCCGTCGAAGCCCACACCAAAGCCGAGACCGTGGCCAGCCGCAAGGCCAGCCAGATCGCGCTGGAGCACTTCACCGCAGCCCTGCCCGAACTGCTGGGCGGCTCGGCCGATCTGACCGGCTCCAACCTGACCAACACCAAGTCCACGCCCAACCTGCGCTTTGACCTGGCCGGCAACGTCGTGAAGAACGACGCCGGCGTGGGCGGCCGCCACATCAACTACGGCGTGCGCGAATTCGGCATGGCCGCGATCATGAACGGCGTCGCCCTGCACGGTGGTTTCATACCCTACGGTGGCACCTTCCTGACCTTCAGCGACTACAGCCGCAACGCCATCCGCATGGCCGCGCTGATGAAGCAGCGCGTGATCCACGTGTTCACGCACGACTCCATCGGTCTGGGCGAAGACGGCCCGACGCACCAGTCGATCGAGCACGTCGCCAGCCTGCGCCTGATCCCGGGCCTGGACGTCTGGCGCCCGGCCGACACGGCCGAAACCGCCGTGGCCTGGGCCGTGGCCCTGCAGACCGCCCACCGCCCCAGCGCCCTGTGCCTGTCGCGCCAGAACCTGCCCTACGCGCCCAAGACCGATCTGGCCGACATCAGCAAGGGCGCCTACGTGCTGTCCGAGCCGGCCGACGTCGGCCTGAAGAAGAAGGCCCAGGCGGTCATCATCGCCACCGGCTCCGAAGTGCAACTGGCTCTCAAGGCCCAGGAAGCCCTGGCCAAGGAACACAAGATCGCCGTGCGCGTGGTCTCGGTGCCCAGCACCAGCGTGTTCGATCGCCAGAGCGCCGAGTACAAGGCAGCCGTGCTGCCCAAGGGCCTGCCGCGGGTCGCCGTTGAGATGGGTTCGACCGATGGCTGGTGGAAGTACGGTGTGTCGGCCGTGGTCGGCATTGACACCTACGGCGAATCGGCCCCCGCGCCGGTGCTGTTCAAGCATTTCGGCTTCACCCCTGAGAACGTGGCCGACACGGTGCGGACCGTGCTGGCGAAGTAATCAGGTTTCGGTTTTTTTCATCCATCCACAGGAGCAGAAGACATGGCTATCAAAGTCGGTATCAACGGATTCGGCCGTATCGGCCGCAACGTGCTGCGCAGCGCGATCCAGAACTTCCCGGACATCGAGATCGTTGCCATCAACGACCTGCTCGAGCCCGACTACCTGGCCTACATGCTGCAGTACGACAGCGTGCACGGCCGCTTCAAGGGCAGCGTCAGTGT
>NZ_BSPB01000083.1:0-10278 GCF_030160815.1 Hydrogenophaga electricum
CGCGGCCGGCAGCAGGCCGGCCAGGAAGTCCTGTGTGTAGCGCAGGCGTTTGAGGTCGAGGCGCAGCGCGTGGCGGGCTTCGGCGTCTTCGCGCAGCGCCTGCCGGGCGTGTGTGCGCAGGCGCTGGTGCTGCCGGTGCACGGTCTGTCGGGCCCAGCCGGCCAGGGAGCGCCGGGGGCGGTGTGCCTCCGGCAGGGCCAGCAGCTCGCGGGTGAAGCGCAGCACGGCCCGGGCGTGGTCGGGGGTGCCCAGGCGTGCGACGACCTGCCCCGTGGCGGTCTGGCGCTGTGCGGCGGCCCAGGCGGTCCAGCCCGACCAGGGCGCCGGCTCGCCGGACGGCGGTGCCAGCGCGGGCAGCAGTTCGGTGGCGAACACGTCCCAGTTGCGGGTTTCGGCCAGCGCCCCGTGCAGGTCTTTCCAGTGCCGGCGCCAGCGGCGCACGAAGCGGGGGGGCAGGAAGGCGTCGAACAGTTGCAGGCCGGTGCGCAGGCGCCGCAAAGCCACCCGCGCCTGGTGCACGAACTCCGGATCGGGGGGCAGAGTGCCCTGCGCGGCATCGATCAGGCCGTGGGTGTTGGCCTGCAACTGCGCCAGGGCCTGCAGGGCGGCCTGGCGGAAGGCGGCGACCGGGCCCATGTCCGGGCGCAAAGGCACTTCGTCAGCGCGGACGGGGTGCGGGGTCTGGCCCTGGAACAGCGCCAGACCCCGCTGGGCCTTGCTGCGGTCGTCGGCCAGGAGCCACAGCGCCGGCGAGCCGGTGGCGCCGGGCGGGCGGGTCAGTTCCAGCGCCAGGGCGAGCAGGGCGTCCACCGGCCCTTGCGTCAGTTCGAGCTCCAGCTCCAGCAGCGCCATGGCCTGGGGCCCGCGGCCCCGGCCGGTGCGTATGAACCCCTGGTCCAGCGCCACCTCGATGCGCCCGCCGCCGTGCTCGAGCTGCCAGGTCGTGCGGTGAAAGTCGGTCCGGAAGACGGGCACGAGCTGCCAGGCCTGCGCGGCGAGGTCGCGCGCCAGGTCCGGGTGATCGACCAGGGCCTCGAAGTCGAAAACCCCTGGTGTGGTGGGGCCTTCCCATTCGCCGCGCTGCGACAGGCCACCGGTCGAGCTGCCGGCGGTCTTGACCGTCAGCAGCGTGCGGCGGCCGATGCGGCGTTCACGCACCGCGATGCGCTGCGCCATGAGTGCCAGGCCCGGGGTGTCGAAATAGGTGTTGAACAGGCGCTGGCGCCGCGGGCGCACCGCTTGCAGCAGGGGGTGTGCCAGCAGGCGGGGCAGGTCGTCGGCATTCAGCCGCAGTTTCAGTTCGGTTTCCTGGGCCATGGTGGGGTGGTCATTGCGGGGTGTTGCGGCCGAGCACCATCGGTGAAAGCAATCATTGGTTTGTCGGGTGGACTGGCTATGATCGCCGCCCATGCAGCATTCATGGAAACTCGCCGCCCTGGGCGGCCTCGTCTGTCTGGCCGCTCCGGTCTGGGCGCAGGAATCAGGGGCGTCGATCGGCGACGACGAGCAAGGCTACCTGATCGGCGCGTCGGTATCCAGCGCCATCGGCTACATCGGCAGTGCCAAGCCGACGGTGGACCTCAAGCCCATGTTCTCGTTCCAGCTCGGCCCGGTGCGGATCTCGCGGTCGCGCGCCAACGCGCTGCTCAACACCGGCCGGCGTGCCTACGAGACCGGCGTCAGCACCGATCTGCTGCGCGACGAAGGGTTTTCGCTCGGGGCCTCGTTGCGCTGGGACAACGGGCGCAGCATCGAAGACGATCCCCGCTGGGCCGATCTGGACGACGTGCGCAGCACCATGCGCGTGCGCCTGTCGGCGCGCTGGACGCTGGACCCGCACTGGACCGTGGGCCTCAGTGGCGACAAGGACGTGATGGGCCGTGGCGGCGGTGCGCGGCTGGGCGGCAGCGTGAGCTACCGGCACCCGGTGTCCGAAGCCACCTACTGGGACTTCACCCTGGCGGCCGGCGGCGGCAACCGCGAATTCATGAACACCACCTACGGTGTGCCGGCCCGGGCGGCGGCCACGGCGGGTGTGAATCCGTACGCCCCGAAAGCCGGGCTGGAGAACGCGCAGCTGTCGGCCGATTTTGCGCATTTCCTGAGCCGGCACTGGGTGGCTTTTGGCGGGGTGACCCTGGGCCGCATCGCCGGACCCGCGCGCAACAGCCCGCTGATCGACCGCGTGTCCACCTACGGCCTGACCTTCGGCGTGGCCTGGCGCGGCGGGTTCTGAGGCCGCGCGGAGCCGCCGCCGTTCAGGTCAGCACGATCTGCCCGGGCGCGGGCGGCGACACCGGGGGCAGTGCCTCACCCAGCATCTCGCGCAGCGAGGCCTCGACGGCGGCCGACATCGCGTCGAGCGCCAGGTCGTTGGGTTCGGTGCCGAAGGGCTCTTCGATCTCGGTGCCCAGCGCTTCCAGCGCGAAGAAGGTGTAGGCCAGGAAGGCCACGATGACCGGCGTCATCAGGCCGAGCGCATCGACCAGGCCGAACGGCAGCAGGATGCAATAGATATAGATGGTGCGGTGGATCATCACCGCGTAGGTGAAGGGAATGGGCGTGCCGGCGATGCGTTCGCAGCCGCCGAGCGCCTGGCTCAGCCGGTCCAGCGGCGCTTCCATGGCCGGCACGATCGCCGGCGCCAGGCGGCCGGCCTGGCGCTGCGCCTGCAGCCATTCGCCGGCCATCAGCAGCAGCAACGCCGGCTGGTAGCGGGCGCCGGCCAGGCGCTCGCAGTCGCTGTCGGGCAGCAGCCGGCGCAGGTCGCCCGTGGGGTCGGTGCCGCGCAACTGGTGCCGCAGCGCGTGCACGAAGGCCATCAGGCGCCGCGCCAGCGGCTGTGCGTTGCCGGGCGGCCCGTCGACCTGGGTCAGTGCCATGCGCAGCAGCGAGCGCGATTCGGTGAGCAGCGCGCCCCACAGGGTGCGGGCTTCCCAGTAGCGGGCGTAGCTGGTGCTGTTGCGAAAGCCCAGGAAGATGGCCAGCGTGAGGCCGATGAGCGAAAACGGCACGAAGTTGAGCGGGATCTTCCACTGGAGCACCTGGCCGTGCAGCACGGTGACGGCCACCGCCAGCGCCGTGACCGCGATCAACTGCGGCGCGATCTGGGGCACGACCGAGCCGCGCAGCACGAACAGCATGCGCAGCCAGTGGGGGCGGGGACGGATGATCATCGCGGCAGCAGGCGGGCCAGGTAGCGCCCGGTGTGGCTGGCTTCGCAGGCGGCCACGGTTTCCGGCGTGCCGGTGACCACCACCGAGCCGCCGCCCGAGCCGCCTTCGGGGCCCATGTCGATGAGCCAGTCGGCGGTCTTGATGACGTCGAGGTTGTGCTCGATCACCACGATGGTGTTGCCCGCGTCGCGCAACTGGTGCAACACCTTGAGCAGCAGCTCGATGTCGGCGAAGTGCAGGCCGGTGGTGGGCTCGTCCAGGATGTAGAGCGTGCGGCCGGTGTCGCGCTTGCTCAGCTCCTGCGCCAGCTTCACGCGCTGCGCCTCGCCGCCCGAGAGCGTGGTCGCGCTCTGGCCGAGCTGGATGTAGGACAGGCCCACGTCCAGCAGGGTCTGCAGCTTGCGGTTGAGCGCCGGCACGGCGCTGAAGAAGTCGGCCGCCTGCTCGACGGTCATGTCCAGGATCTGCGCGATGTTGCGGCCCTTGTACTGGACTTCGAGCGTTTCGCGGTTGTAGCGCTGGCCGTGGCAGACCTCGCAGGGCACGTAGACGTCGGGCAGGAAGTGCATTTCCACCTTGACCACGCCGTCGCCCTGGCAGGCCTCGCAGCGACCGCCGGCCACGTTGAAGCTGAAGCGCCCCGGGCCGTAACCGCGTTCGCGCGCGGCCGGCACCTCGGCCATCAGCTCGCGGATGCCGGTGAACAGGCCGGTGTAGGTGGCCGGGTTGGAGCGCGGGGTGCGCCCGATGGGTGACTGGTCGACGCTGATGACCTTGTCGAAATGCTCCAGGCCTTCGATGGCGTCGTGCGGCGCGGGCTCGTCGTGCGAGCGGTAGAGCTGGCGCGCCACCGCCGCGTACAGCGTGTCGTTGACCAGGGTCGACTTGCCCGAGCCCGAAACCCCGGTCACGCAGGTCAGCAGGCCCACGGGCACGTCCACCGTCACGTTCTTCAGGCTGTGGCCGCGCGCGCCCACCACGCGGATGCGCTGCAGGGCCTCTGCGGGCAGCGGCGCCGAAGCGGCACGCGCGCTGCGCGGGAAACCGGCCGGTGCCGGTGCGGCCGATGCGCCGGTGGCCAGGGGCAGCCAGGGGGTGCGGCGCGGGGGCACCGGAATCTGGCGCGTGCCGCTGAGGTACTGGCCGGTCAGCGAGTTCGGGTCGGCCATCACCTGCGCGGGCGTGCCCTGCGCCATGATCCGCCCGCCGTGCACGCCGGCGCCCGGACCGATGTCCACGCACCAGTCGGCGGTGCGGATCATGTCCTCGTCGTGTTCGACCACCAGCACGGTGTTGCCCAGGTCGCGCAGGTGCTGCAGCGTGCCGATGAGCCGGTCGTTGTCGCGCTGGTGCAGGCCGATGCTGGGCTCGTCGAGCACGTACATCACGCCGCTCAGGCCCGAGCCGATCTGGCTGGCCAGGCGGATGCGCTGCGCTTCGCCGCCGCTGAGCGTGTCGGCGCTGCGGTCCAGGCTCAGGTAGCCCAGGCCGACGTCGTTGAGAAACTTCAGGCGCTGGCTGATTTCATTGACCACGCGGGCGGCGATCTCGGCCTTGGCGCCGGTAAGGGCCAGGCGCTGGAAGTAGGCGTGGGCCTCGCCCAGCGTGACGTGGCTGACGCGGTAGATCGGGGCGCGCTGCTCGCCGTCGCCGATGAACACGTGCCGCGCTTCCTTGCGCAGCCGCGTGCCGCCGCATTCCGGGCACGGCTGGGTACTGCGGTAGCGCGCCAGTTCCTCGCGCACGGTGACGCTGTCGGTCTCGTGGTAGCGGCGCTCGAAGTTGCGGATGATGCCCTCGAACGGGTGGCTCTTGTGGACCTTCTTGCCGGCGCGTTCGCCCGAGGCCAGCGCGTAGCTGAACTTGATGGCCTCTTCGCCCGAGCCGTAGAGCAGCACCTGCCGCACGGGGTCGGGCAGGTCTTCCCAGGGCGTGTCGGGGCTGAAGCCGTAGTGCGCGCCCAGGCTTTCGATGATCGCGAAGTAGTAGCCGTTGCGCCGGTCCCAGCCCTTGATGGCGCCGCTGGCCAGGCTCAGGCTGGGGAAAGCGACCACGCGCTCGGGGTCGAACACCTCGGTGTGGCCGAGGCCGTCGCAGCTCGGGCAGGCGCCCAGGGGCGAGTTGAAGGAGAACAGGCGCGGCTCCAGCGCGCCCACGGTGTGGTGGCACACCGGGCAGGCGAACTTGGCCGAGAAGGGGTGTTCGGCGCCGCTGTCCATGTCCAGCGCGATGGCGCGGCCGTCGGCCAGCCGCAGCGCGGCCTCGAAGCTTTCCGCCAGCCGCTGCCTTTGCGGGTGAACCGGCCCGCCATCCCGGGCTTCGCCGGGCGTGCCGGGGGGCGGCGTGCGGGCCTCCTCGTCGGCCGACCGCACCTTGATGCGGTCGATCACCACGTCGATGTTGTGCTTTTCGTTCTTCTTGAGGGCGGGCAGGGCGTCGGCCTCCACCACCTCGCCGCCGATGCGAAAGCGCACGTAACCCTGCGCCTGCATCTCGGCGAACAGGTCGGCGAACTCGCCCTTTTTCTCGCGCGCCACCGGCGCCAGGATCATCAGCCGCGTGCCTTCGGGCAGGGCCAGCACGGTGTCCACCATCTGCGCCACGCTCTGCGACGCCAGCGGCAGGTCGTGCTCGGGGCAGTAGGGCGTGCCGGCGCGGGCGTACAGCAGGCGCAGGTAGTCGTGGATTTCGGTCACCGTGCCCACGGTCGAGCGCGGGTTGTGGCTGGTGGCTTTCTGCTCGATGGCGATCGCCGGCGACAGGCCTTCGATCAGGTCCACGTCGGGCTTGTCCATCAGCTGCAGGAACTGGCGCGCGTAGGCGCTCAGGCTCTCCACATAGCGGCGCTGCCCTTCCGCGTACAGCGTGTCGAAGGCCAGGCTGGACTTGCCCGAACCCGACAGCCCGGTGATCACCACCAGCGCGTGCTTGGGCAGGTCCAGGTCGATGTTCTTGAGGTTGTGCGTGCGCGCGCCGCGCACCGACAGCACGGCGGGAGTGACGGAAAGGGGTGGGCGGGCATCCACGGCGGGCATCCAAAGGGCAACCCGGCATGATAAGCCGCCGGGCCTGGGCGGGCCAGCCGTCTGGCTGGCGCCGGGTTGCAGCGGGCCGGGTGCCGGGCCCTGCCGCGCTGACGGGCCATGCCGCACAATGGCGGTTTTGTTGACGATTGGCGGGCCACCTCCCTTCCCGGGCGGCGTGGTCCCCTTGCTGACGTTTGCCTGACGTGTCCTCGCCTTCTGCTGTTCCGGCCGCCGCGGCCGATTCCCTGACCGCTTCTGCGGCCGAACCGTCCCGCATGACCGGTGCCGAGCGCCGTGCCAGCGCCTCGCTGGCGCTGGTGTTCGCGCTGCGCATGCTGGGCCTGTTCATCGTGCTGCCCGTGTTCGCGCTCGAAGCGGCGCGCCTGCCGGGCGGTGACGACCCGGCGCGCGTCGGGCTGGCCATGGGGCTGTACGGCCTGACCCAGGCCTTCCTGCAGATTCCCTTCGGCATCGCCTCCGACCGCTTCGGGCGCAAGCCGACCATCGTGGCCGGGCTGCTGGTGTTTGCGGCCGGCAGCGGCATCGCGGCCTGGGCGCCCGATCTCACCTGGCTGGCGGCCGGGCGCGCGCTGCAGGGAGCGGGCGCGATCTCGGCGGCGGTCACGGCCTTCCTGGCCGACGTCACCCGCGACACGGTGCGCACCAAGGCCATGGCCATCGTGGGCGCGAGCATCGCGCTGATGTTTGCGCTGTCGTTGGTGCTGGCACCCCTGCTGGCCGGCTGGGTCGGCCTCTCGGGCATCTTTACCCTCACCGCGCTGCTGGCGCTGGGCGGCATTGCCGTGGTGCTCTGGGTGGCGCCGCCCGAGCCGGCGGTGCACCGGCCCTCCGACATGCGGCAGGTGCGGGGCGGCCTGCGCCAGGTGCTGGGCCACGCCGGCCTGCTGCGGCTGAACCTGGGCGTGTTCGTGCTGCACGCGGTGCAACTGGCGATGTGGATGGCGCTGCCGGCCCTGCTGGTGGCGGCCGGGCTGGCCAAGGCCGAGCACTGGAAGATCTACCTCCCGGCGGTGGCGGCTTCGCTGCTGGTCATGGGCGGTGTGCTGTTTCCGATGGAGCGCCGGGGCCGGCTGCGCGCGGCGTTTCTGATCGCCATCGGCCTGCTCGCAGCGGTGCAACTGGGCCTGTGGTGGGTGGCCGACGCGCAGCCCGGGCTCTGGACGCTGGGCGGACTGCTGTTCGTGTTCTTCATCGGCTTCAACACCATGGAGGCCAGCCAGCCCAGCCTGGTGTCGCGCCTGGCGCCCGAGGGCGCCCGCGGTGCGGCGCTGGGGGTCTACAACACCCTGCAGTCGGTGGGCTTTTTTGTCGGCGGCGCGGTAGGCGGCTGGCTGGTGCGTGCGCACGGCCCGAGCGGCCTGTTTGCGGCCTGCGCCGTGGCTACGCTGGTGTGGTGGGTGGTGGCCTGGCCGATGAAGGCCCCTGCGGCCGCTTCGGCCGCGCCGCGGCACTGACGCCGCGCCAGCCCGGGCGGGGCGCTCAACCCGGTGTGGCGGGGCCGGACGGCGTCGGAGGCTTGTCGCCGCCCGGGGCTTCGAAGAGCTGGGCCTGCGCCGGGGCGCCGCCGTCGTCGGTTGGCGGGGCGGGTGCTGCCGGGGTCTGAGGGGCTGCGGTGGTGGCCGCTGGCGCATCACTTGCCGGCGACGCGGGGGCGGCGCTGGTGGCGGCGGGTGCCGGTGCAGGCGGCTCCGGGTCCACCACGCGGGTCGGCGGGGGCGGCTTTTTCCGGAAGGCCTTGGGCAGGCGGCGCGTCATCATGTCCGACAGCGTGCCGTACAGCGGCCGGCTGATCATCCGGGAAATCAGGCTCGCCAGCATGGCCGACGCCATCAGGCTCAACACCAGCGGCCGGCCGTCGATCATTTCCATCACGATGATGAACGAGGTCAGCGGGGCCTGCGTGGTGGCGGCCAGGAAGCTGGCCATGCCGATGGCAATCAGGCTGGGCGCCAGGGTGCTCAGGTTCTGCCCGGCCACGAAATGCGCCACGTCATGGCCCACGCCGGCGCCGATCGACAGCGAAGGCGCGAAGATGCCGCCCGGCACGCCGCTCCAGCTGGTGATCCAGGTGGCCATGAACTTGAGCAGC
Source organism: Hydrogenophaga electricum (assembly GCF_030160815.1). Classification (NCBI taxonomy): domain Bacteria; kingdom Pseudomonadati; phylum Pseudomonadota; class Betaproteobacteria; order Burkholderiales; family Comamonadaceae; genus Hydrogenophaga; species Hydrogenophaga electricum. The sequence continues at coordinate 8,313 of NZ_BSPB01000083.1, forward strand.
ACGTACAGGCGCGAGACGTCGCTTTCGCCGGCCAGCATGTGGCGCACTTCCTGATCGCCGGCGCCGAAGGTCGCGCCCCCGGAAACCAGGCCGATCACGCCCACCGCCAGGCCGCACAGCGCGGCAAAACGCACCGGCGCGCGCTTGCGGAACGCGCTGATCCGGTCGGGCATGCCGGCCAGCGACGCGGCCATCAGGCGCGCGAACAGCCCGCCGAGCACGCCGCAGATGACCGCCACCAGCACGCCCGGCAACAGCGAACCCCAGCTCAGCTTGGGCACGCTGACCGCGCCGAAATAGGTCAGGTTGCCGAACACCGAAATGCCGACCAGACCGGCCAGCACGATGGCCGCGATGATCAGGCCGTTGTTGCGCGCTTCCAGCCGGTTCGAGAGTTCTTCGATCGCGAACACCACCCCGGCCAGCGGCGCGTTGAAGGCGGCGGCGATGCCGGCGGCGCCGCCGGCCACCAGCAGCGCGTGGTCGCTCATGGCCGAACCCGGGCGCAGCCAGCGCCGGGCGCTGTGCATCACGCCCGCGGCCACCTGCACCGACGGGCCTTCCCGGCCGGCCGAGAGCCCGGCCAGCATGGTCATCGAGCCGAGCACCATCTTGGCCACGGTGAGCTTGAACGAGACGAAGCGCGAACGGCTTTCCTTGGGCAGGTGCGGGTCCAGCGCGCTGATCACCTGCGGGATGCCCGACCCCGCCGCGCCCGGAAAATAGGTGCGCGTGCACCACACCACCAGGGCCGTGATCGCCGGGGTCCAGACCAGCACCAGCCAGGGCGCGGCGTCGTGGACGTGTTCGAACCACTCGAACGCCGTCTCGGTCATCAGGGTGAACAGCACCACGCACAGCCCGGCGGCGACGGCGTAGGCCAACACGATGGTGCGGTCCAGCCAGGCCCGGCCATCGGAGAGTTCGTCCTGTAGGTTCTGCAGGAAGTTGGGGTCGCGATTCATGGGTCTGAGACCGATTGTGGCATCGCATGCGCCAGCGGCCACCCGCAATGGCGGGAATTTCCCCCGCTTGCGGCACAATCGGGCCCCTGACGGGGAGGCGCTTCGGGTTTGCCTGTTTCCCGGTTTTTGTGTTCAGGTTACAAGGAATTGCGCATGGCATCCGTCAACAAAGTCATCCTCGTCGGCAACTGCGGCCGCGACCCCGAAATCCGTTACCTGCCCTCCGGTCAGGCCGTGGCCAACGTGAGCGTGGCCACCTCCAGCCGCCGCAAGGACCGCAACTCCGGCGAGATGGTCGAAGACACGCAGTGGCACCGCGTCACCTTCTACGACCGCCTGGCCGAAATCGCCGGCGAATACGTCAAGAAGGGTCGCCCCATCTACGTCGAAGGCCGGCTGAAGTACGGCAAGTACACCGACCAGTCCGGCGTCGAAAAGAACACCGTCGACATCATCGCGACCGAGTTGCAACTGCTCGGCGGCCGCGAAGGCATGGGCGGCGGTGACGAAGGTTCCGGTGGTGGCGGCGGCTACAGCCGCCCGCCGGCCGCCCCCCGGGCCGCTCCCGCTGCGCGCCCCGCGCCGGCGCCGGGCGCGGCCAAACCGGCCAGCGGCTTCGACGACATGGACGACGACATTCCGTTCTAGAAGCCACTTTTTTTGATTCGTCAACAAAAGGTCCAGAACCGTTGTGTTCTGGACCTTTTTTCTTGTAGACGCATTTTCTTGAGGTAGGTCTGTTCTTCACTTGTTGACTACTTCAACAAGTATGTAAACAGGCTGGGTCCTTCAGCAGGTAGTAGCCGCTTCCCGAGTTGCAGGGTAAGCGCACGGGGCTCACTCAGTGCAGGACATGAAGCTTCGCGCGGAGCTAAACCGACCTATAACTGGGGTAAAGCAAGCACTGAACCGCCCCGGATTTTGAGGAGGCTCCAATCTTTGAGAGGATGGAGCCATGAGGAAGTCAGTGAAGTTTTCGCCCGAGGTGCGCGAGCGCGCGG
>NZ_BSPB01000084.1:0-9807 GCF_030160815.1 Hydrogenophaga electricum
CGCTGGCAGGGTGACGTGCCCGCCTTCGCCCTGGATCGGCACCCAGCCGCCCCGCCCGTCGGGCAGCAGCCCCGACACGCCCAGCCCGGTGCCCGCGCCGAGCAGGGCCACGGCAGCGGCCGGATCGCCCGGGCCACCGCCCACCTGGCGCAGTTCGCCGGCAGGAATTGCCGGCAGCGACAGCGCCAGGGCGGTGAAGTCGTTGAGCAGGCGCAGCACGTCCAGCCCCAGCCCGGCCTTCAGCTCGGCCTGCGAAAAGCCCCAGTGGTGGTTGGTCATGCGCACCTGGTCACCGGTGATCGGGCTGGCAATGGCCAGCGCCGCCGCCCGGGGCGCGGCCAGCCCGGCCTGGGCCAGGTAGGCCCGGATGGCGCCCATCAGCGACGGGTGCTCGGCGCAGGCCAGCACCCGCACCGCAGACACCGGCTCACCCGGCGCGGCCTGCCAGCCGAAACGGGCGTTGGTGCCGCCGATGTCGGCCAGCAGGCGGGGAAAGGGGGCGGAAGGGCTGGCAGCGGGCATGTGGCGTCCTGGGGGCGGCGCCACCGGTCCCCCCGGTGTCCACGCCGCCGTGAAAACCATTATGCGCAGCGCGGCCGGCCCCTCAGCCAAGATGCTGCCGCACCCAGCGCACGATGTCGGCGCTGCGCAGGGCGCCGGGCTGGCGCGCCACCTCGCGGCCGCCGGCAAACAGCGCCAGCGTGGGAATGCTGCGGATGCCGAAACGCGCGGCCAGTGCCGGCACCGCTTCGGTGTCGACCTTGGCCAGCCGCACCTGCGGTTCCAGTTCGCGCGCGGCGGCCTCGAAATGCGGCGCCATCATGCGGCAGGGCCCGCACCAGGGCGCCCAGAAGTCGACCAGCACCGGCACCTGCGAACGGGCGATGTGGCGGTCGAACGCGGTTTCGTCGAGCGCCACCGGGTGCCCGGTGAACAGGGGCTGGTGGCACTTGCCGCAATCAGGCTGGCCGCCCAGGTCGGCGGCACCGACGCGGTTGGTGGTGTGGCAGTGCGGGCAGACGATGTGCAGCGGCTCGGTGGTGGTGGCGGTCATGGTGGGCTCCGGGTGATGCCGACCAGATGGGGACGACCGCCCCGGCTTCAAGACACTGCCCCGGGTATCAGATCACCCGCCCGATCAGCGAAGCCACAAAACTCAGCAGGATGGTGGTGGTCAGCGGAATGAACCAGTCCCGGCCAAAGGCCCGGAAGCGCAGGTCGCCCGGCAGCTTGCCGAACCCCAGTTTGTGCAGCAGCGGTGTGAACCAGCTGATCAGCAGCAGCGCCAGGAAGATGACGATCATCCAACGGATCATGGTGGGCGCCTACAGCCGGTGCGTGCGGTCGCCCGCGGTGAAGCCCAGGGGCACCCAGCCTTCGCTGCTGGCCACGGGAGCCAATGCCAGCACCTTGAACAACTCGCCCATTTCGTGCTCGTTCACCAGCTTGCCCAGCATCGCCTGGTCGCGCGGACCGGCATCGCGGGCCACGTCCAGCAGCCCGGCGTTGATCAAGAACCGGCCCTGGCTGGTGTAGCCCAGCACGGCCAGCCCGGCGTCCTGCGCGGCCAGCGCAACGCCGGTGAAGTTCACGTGCGCGGTGATGTCCTTGAGCCCCAGGTCCACCAGCGGGTTGTCGTCGCTGCGGTGGGCGCGGTGGCAGATCAGCGTGCCCATGTGGCGCTGAGGGTGGTAGTACTCGGCCTCGGGGAAACCGTAGTCGATGAAGAAGGCGGCGCCACGCGCCCAGCGCTCGGCCAGGGTGCGCACGAAGGCTTCGGCCTGGGGGTGGATTTCGGTCAGGTAGTCGTGCGGACCTTCGATCTCCAGCGGCGGGCGCAGCGGAGAGGGCCGGTCGGCCCAGGCCAGGGCGCCGTCGGCGGTCAGCGCCACGCCGCGTTCGTGCCAGACGCCGTCGGCCTGCCCACCGATCCGCTGCAGCAGTTGCACCGGCATGGCGTCGAGCACCTCGTTGCCCAGGATCACGCCCTCCAAGAGATCGGGCAACTGGTCGACCCACCGCACCCGTTCGGCGTGGCGGGCCAGCGTGCTGCGCTGGCGCTCGCGCAGGCTGCCCGAGAGGTCGACGATGGTGTAGCGGACCGGGGGGCGGCCCGCCGCGGCCAGCGCGTCCAGCACCTGCAGGGCCAGGGCGCCGCTGCCGGCGCCGAATTCCCAGATTTCGTGCGTGCCGGTCGCTTCCAGCGCCTGCGCCACCTGGCGCGCCAGGGTGTGGCCGAACAGCGGCGACAGCTCGGGCGCGGTCACAAAATCGCTGCCCTGGCCGTCCACCCCTTCGGGCAGGTGGCCGAATTTGGGGCTGCCGTGCGCGTAATAGCCCAGGCCGGGCGCGTACAGCACCAGGGCCATGAAACGGTCGAACGGCAGCCAGCCGCCTGCAGCGGCAATGGCCTCATCCACCCGCTGGCGCAGGGCGGTCGGTAAACTGGCGGCCTCACCGGCCGGGGCCGCTGGTGCCCGGCACGCGCCGGCAGCGGCTGCTTCGACGGTCGTTTTTTCCACCCGCCGATTGTCGTCCATGCCCCGTTCCGCCGCCGCTTCTGCCGAAAACCGCACCGTCCTCGTGACCGGGGCCGGCAAGCGCCTGGGCCGCGACATCGCCCTGACGCTGGCGCGCGCCGGCTGGCAGGTGGCCGTGCACTACCGCCTGTCGGGCGGCGAAGCGCGCCAGACCGCCGCCGACTGCGAGGCCCTGACCGGCCGCAGTGCCGCGGTGTTTGCCGCCGACCTGGCCGACGAAGCCCAGGCGCGCGCGCTGCTGCCGGCCGTGGCCGCGCACTTCGGCCGCGTGGACGCGGTGGTCAACAGCGCGTCGCTGTTCGAAAACGACGAAGCCGCCAGCTTCGGCTACGCCGCGATGGAACAGCACCTGCGCAGCAACACCGGCGCCCCCGTGCTGCTGGCACAGGCGCTGGCCGAGCACCTGCGCAGCACCGCCGACGGCCGCGACGGCGCGGTGGTCAACCTGCTGGACCAGAAGCTCTGGAACCTCAACCCCGATTTCTTCAGCTACACGCTGTCCAAGGCGGCGCTGGAGGCCGCCACCACCATGCTCGCCCTGGCCCTGGCGCCGACGGTGCGTGTGGTGGGCGTGGCACCGGGCCTGACGCTGACCAGCCACCTGCTGAGCGACGAGCAGTTCCAGGCGCGGCACCAGCTGTCGCCGCTGGGGCGCTCGTCCTCCCCGGCCGACGTGGCCGCCACGGTGGCGTTCGCCCTGGACAACCGCTCGATCACCGGCACCACGCTGCTGGTTGACGGCGGCCAGCACCTGATGCGCTTTCCGCGCGACTTTTCCCTGATGTGAAGCGGATGCCCATGAACGCCCCGAATTACGCCGGCACCCAGATCCTCACCCTCACCGGGCTGCGCTTCGACGCCAACCTGGGCATCCTCGACCACGAACGGACCGCGCCCCAGCCGATCCAGGTCGACGCCGAACTCAACCAGGGCACCCAGCCGCTGCTGCCGCACGACGACGACATCGGGCACGTGCTCGACTACCGCAAGGTGCGCCAGATCATCATCGACGAGTGCACCGCCGAACACGTGAACCTGCTGGAAAGTCTGATCGGCAAGCTCACGCGCCGCCTGATGCAACTGCCCGGCGTGATCGGCGTGCGCGTGCGCATCGCCAAGCTGGAAATTTTTGCCGACTGCGAAGTGGCCATCCGCATGGAAAGCGGGCAGTGGTGACCCCGCGCCCCATGACCGAACGAGACCCGACATGACCCCCGAAAAACTCGCCTTCGAAAACAAGAAACTCGAAAAGCGCCTGTGCCGCGAGGTCGGCCGCGCCATCGTCGATTACCACATGATTGAGGAAGGCGACCGCGTGATGGTCTGCCTCTCGGGCGGCAAGGACAGCTACGGCCTGCTCGACATCCTGATGAAGCTGCAAAAGCGCGCGCCGGTGAACTTCGAGCTGATCGCGGTCAACCTCGACCAGAAGCAGCCCGGCTTCCCGGATCACGTGCTGCCCGCGTACCTGTCGAAACTCGGCATCCCGTACCACATCGAAACCCAGGACACCTACTCCATCGTCAAGGAGAAGATCGAGCCCGGCAAGACCATGTGCAGCCTGTGCAGCCGGCTGCGCCGCGGCATCCTCTACCGGGTGGCCAAGGAACTGGGGGCGACCAAGATCGCGCTGGGCCACCACCGCGACGACATGCTGCAGACCCTGTTCCTGAACATGTTCTTCGGCGGCAAGCTCAAGGGCATGCCGGCCAAGCTGGTCAGCGACAACGGCGAGTTCATGGTGATCCGCCCGCTGGCCTATGTGCCCGAAAAAGACCTGATCCGCTGGGCCGAATACCGCGAATTCCCCATCATCCCGTGCACGCTCTGCGGCAGCCAGGAGAACCTGCAGCGCAAGCAGGTCGGCAACCTGCTGCGCGACTGGGACAAACAATTCCCCGGCCGGCTGGAAAACATGCTGCACGCGCTGCAGAACGTGGTGCCCAGCCACCTGATGGACCGCTCGCTCTATCCCTTCCAGACCCTGCAGACCACCGGCATGGCCAACGAGGACGGCGACAAGGCCTTCGACGCCGACGACCCGGTGCCGCCACCGGCCCTGGCCGACGACGGGGCGCTGGACGACGAAGCCGCCCCGCGCGCCGGGAACGAAACGCGGGCCCGCGCCGTCATACCCATTGCCGCACACTGACCGGCGCGGGCCGGTTCGGCCCGTTGATGCCCGGAGATGTTCATGATGTCGCCCTCCTATTCTGCTCCCCGTCCCCGGCCACGTGGCTGGACCCGCCTGGCGGCGGTGGCCGGCCTGGTGCTCACCCTGGGACTGGGGGGCTGCGCGTCGGTGTACCTGGTCGACAGCGAGGTCCAGAGCTTCGCCCGCTGGAGCCCGCCTCCGGCCCCCGCCGCGCCGCAGTGGTACCTGTTCGACCGCCTGCCGTCGCAGAACGAAGGGCCGGCAGCCCGGGCCCAGACCGAACTCGAACAGCTGGCGCTGCAGCAACTGGCCCCGCTGGGCTGGCGCGTGGCCGGCACCGACGACCCCGCGCCCACCTGGCGGGTCCAGGTGCAGGCCAGCACCTTGCGCCTGCCGCACGCACCCTGGGAATCGCCCGCCGACGCCTTCGGCCCCGGCTACCGCATGGGCCGGCTGCCCTCCGGCCAGGCTTTCTGGATGCCTGGCGGCATGCGCATCGCCACCCCGTATTACGAACGCAGGCTGTCGCTGCTGGTCCGCGATGCGCGCACCGGGCAGGTGGTGTACGAAACGCAGGCCGCACACGACGGGCGCTGGAACGACAGCCCCGAGATCTGGCGCGCCATGCTCTCGGCCGCGCTGCGCGATTTCCCGCAGCCGCCCGCCGGCCAGCGGCACATCGCGATCGAAGTGCCGCGCTGAACGCGGGCCGGTCTTTTCAGTCGACCCGGGACAGCAGTTCCCGGATCGCTTCGCCCAGCGCGTCCATGCTGTCCTGCTTGCCCAGCACGTCGGCCACGCCGGCCGCGTTCGCGTCCGCCAGCAGCTGTTCGTTCACATGGCCGGAAACGATGGCCACGCGCTGCTGCGGACGCAGTGCCCGGGCCTCGCGCGCCAGCTCCACGCCGCTGATGCCGGGCATGTTCTGGTCGGTCACCAGCAGGTCCACCCTGTCGGGCGTGCCACGCAGCCATTCCAGCGCCTCTTCGCCAGAACCGAAGGTCGTGACGCGGTAGCCGATCTTGCGCAGCATGCGCGCCACCAGAAACACCAGCGCCTCGTAGTCGTCCACATACACCACGTGCCGCCCCTGGGGGGCCGGCGGAGGCGGCGGGCTGGGCACCGCGTCGTCCGCCACCGCAGCGGCTGCGTCGGCAGGCACCAGCGGCAGGTAGATGTCGAACCGCGCGCCGTCGCCGGGTGCGCTGTGCACCGCGATCGCTCCCTGGTGCGCCTTGACGATGCCGTGCACCACCGACAGCCCCAGGCCGGTGCCGGCCCCCGACGCCTTGGTGGTGAAAAACGGCTCGAAGATGCGGCGACGCGTGTCGGCCACCATGCCCGGGCCGTTGTCCGCCACACTCAGGCAGGCGTAGGCGCCGGCCACGATGCCGTCCAGCGCCTGGGCCAGCGCGGTGTCGACCGCCACTTCCTGCAGGCTCACCGTGATGTCCCCGGCGCGGCCCTCCAGGGCCTGCCAGGCGTTGGTGCACAGGTTCATCAGCACCTGCTGCATCTGGGTCGCGTCGGCCATCACCGGCAGCGGCTGGTGCGCCAGCCGGGTGTGCAGGCGCACGCCGGCCGGCAGCAAGGAGCGCATCAGGCGCAAGGCCTCTTCCACCAGCGGCACCAGTGCCTGGCGCTGCAGCTCCTGCGCCTGGCGCCGGCTGAAGGCCAGGATCTGCTGCACCAGTTGCCGTGCCCGGATGGCAGCGCGGTGGATTTCGGCCAGGCTCTCCTGGGCCAGGTGGTCCTGGCCCACGTCTTCGCGCGCCAGCGCCAGGTTGCCCAGGATGGCCGCCAGCAGGTTGTTGAAATCGTGCGCCACACCGCCGGCCAGGGTGCCGATGGCTTCCATCTTCTGCGATTCGCGCAACTGGGCCTCCAGCGCGCGGCGTTCGATTTCGGCCTGCTTGAGGTCGGAAATGTCGGTGTGCGTGCCGACCATGCGCAGCGGGCGCCCGTCTTCGTCGCGGCCGATCACCATGCCGCGGGTGAGCACCCAGCGCCAGCTCCCGTCCTTGCAGCGCACGCGGTGTTCGTTGCGGTAGATCGGGTTGCGGCCTTCGAAGTGGGCCAGCCGGTCGGCCAGCATCTGGGCCACATCGTCGGGGTGGGTGCGGGCGTCGAGCTCGCTGGCCATCGGCTGCAGCTCGTTTTCTTCGTAACCGTACATCGCCAGGATGCGCGGCGACACGTATTCCTCGCCGGTGGCCAGGTTCCAGTCCCAGACGCCGTCACCGGCAATGTCCAGCGCCAGTTTCCACAGGGCTTCGTTCGAGCGCAGGGCCTCTTCGGCCTGGCGGCGCGCCGTGATGTCGATCAGCACGCCCACACGCAGGCTGCCATGCTGGTCAACGGAGACGGCGCTGGAACGGCGGTAGACCCACTTCACGGTGCCGTCCGGGTGGACGATACGGAATTCTCCGCCCAGATCCACCGGCCCCTGGCGGATGGCGTCCAGGTCTCGCGCCAATTGCTGCACGTCTTCGGGGTGGCGGTAGCGCGCCGCGAGCTGCGGGTCGCGCATCAGGGCCTCGGGGCCGAAACCGTAGATGTCGCGCACGCCCTCACTGACGAACCGGTAGCTGCGGTGCCCGTCGGCCCCCAGGTGCACCACGAACACCATGCCGGGCACCTGCGCCGTGATCAGTTGCAGCAGTTCCTGGTTGCGGCGCAGCGCGTCCTGCGCGCGCATGCGCTCGCTGACGTCTTCGACCGTGCCTTCGTAGAACAGCAAGCGCCCCTCGGCGTCGCGCACGCCGTGGGCGTTTTCGCTGATCCAGATGCGCTCGCCCGTGCCGTGGCGCCAGATTTCGGACACGAAACCGCGCACGAAACCGTCGCGCTCGAGCATCTGCGCAAACACCGCGCGGCGGCCGGGATCGACGTACCACTCGCTGGCAATGTCCTGCACCCCTTCGAGCAGTTGGGCCTCGGTCTGGTAGCCGTTGAGCCGCACCAGCACCTGGTTGGCGCGCAGCATCCGCCCTGCCGGCGAGCTGCGGTACGCGCCGATCGGCAGGAAATTGAACAGCGAAGAGAAGTCCCCCAGCTCGGGACGGTCGACGGGCATCGAACCATTGTGCGGCCAATTCCCCCGGGCAAAACACCGAATAGCGGGTAGGCAAGGTGCCAGTCATTGGCTAAAGTGCGCCACTTCATCACCGACCGGACCCCACCCCGTGCAAGTCACCCGCATCCTGGCCGTGCGCCATGGCGAAACCGCCTGGAACCGCGATACCCGCATCCAGGGCCACACCGACATCGCGCTGAGCGACCACGGCCAATGGCAGGCCGAACGCCTGGCCGAGGCCCTGAGCGAAGAGCCGATCGCGGCCGTGTATGCCAGCGACCTGAGCCGCGCCCTGGAAACGGCCAAGGCGGTGGCACGACGGCACGACCGCCCGGTCCACACCCAGCCGGGCCTGCGCGAACGGGGGTTTGGCCGCTTCGAGGGCCACACCTGGGCCGAACTCGAGGCCCGCTACCCGGAAGAAGCCCTGGCCTGGCGCAAGCGGGTGCCCGATTTCGCCCCCCCCGGGGGCGAAACCCTGCTGCAACTGCGCGAGCGGGTGACCCACACCGTGGCCACGCTGGCCAGCCGCCACCCGGGCGAGCAGATCCTGGTGGTCGCCCATGGCGGCGTGCTCGACGTGCTCTACCGCGCCGCCACACGCCTGGAACTGCAGGCGCCGCGCAGCTGGGAACTGCCGAACACGGCCATCAACCGCCTGTTGTGGAGCCCCGAGGGTCTGAGCCTGGTCGGCTGGGCCGACGTGCGGCACCTGCAGACCGACGGCGGCGAGGACGTGCTGGACGAGCGCAGTGCCTGACGCCGCCTGCCCCGACCGGTGGAGCGGCCTGGTCGGTCAGCCGGTCGCGGCGATCGACACCCCCGCGCTGGTGGTCGACCTGGACGCCATGGAACGCAACCTGCAGCGCATGGCCGCGTTCTGCCAGGCCCGCGGCCTGCGGCTGCGGCCCCACGCCAAGATGCACAAGTGCGCCGAACTGGCCCGGCTGCAGATGGCGCATGGCGCCGTGGGCGTGTGCGTGCAGAAAACCGGCGAAGCCCTGGCGCTGGCGGCGCAGGGCGTGAGCGACATCTACATCAGCAACGAAGTGGTCGACCCGGCGAAGCTGACCCGGCTGGCCATGGCGGTGCGCGCCGGCCGGACCCGCTTTGCCATCGCGGTGGACAGCACGCTGGGCATTCAGCGGCTGGCCGAGGCTTTGGCCCGCGCCGGGGTCGACACGCCCATGGACGTGTTCGTCGAGATCGATGTCGGCCAGGGCCGCTGCGGGGTTCCGCCGGGCCCGGCCGCGGTGGCGCTCGCCCAGGCCATCCAGGCCGAGCCGCTGCTGCGTTTTGCCGGCCTGCAGGCCTACCACGGGCGGGCCCAGCACGAGCGCAGCGCGGCGGCACGGCAGACCCGCATCACCGCCGCCGCGCAAGCGGTCGCGACGACCCGCGACAGCCTGCAGGCGGCGGGCATCACCGTGCCGCTGGTCACCGGCGCCGGCAGCGGCACCTTCGTGCACGAAGCGGCCAGCGGTCTGTGGGGCGAGCTGCAGCCGGGCTCCTACCTGTTCATGGACGCCGACTACGCGGCCAACACGCCCGACACCGATGCCCCGCGTTTCGAACACGCCCTGTTCGTCAAGACCCAGGTGGTGAGCCGGCAGGCCGAGCGCGCGGTGGTCGACGCTGGCCACAAAAGCCACGCCATCGACAGCGGCCTGCCGCAGGTCTGGCACCCGGCCGGGCTGGGCTTCGGCAACGGCGGCGACGAACACGGCGTGCTGCACGGCTCCCCGTTGCCGGCCCTGGGCGAAACCGTCTGGCTGATCCCGGGGCACTGCGACCCCACCGTCAACCTGCACAACGTGCTGGTGGGCGCGCGCGGCGGCCTGCAGACCGGCACGGTCGAGTGCCTGCTGCGCGTGGATGCGCGCGGCGCCACCGGCTGAGCGGCACCGCCCGCCAGCCTCAGCGCGGACCGTAGACGCGCGCGTCCAGCCCCAGCTGGCGGATGCGCTCGGCCGCGGCCTGCGCTTGCGCGGCCGACTCGAACGGCCCGACCCGGACCCGGATCAGTGGCCCTCGCG
>NZ_BSPB01000085.1:0-9190 GCF_030160815.1 Hydrogenophaga electricum
CAAGCTGCTGACCACGCTCAATGCCATGGTCCGAACTGGCAAACCTTGGGACAAATCGCTTCACAGCGCTTGACTTCCAAGACGGTTACTCAGTCCTTGGCCAGCGCCGCGAAGGTCTTGCGGAATTTCGCCACCTTGGGCGCCGCCACCGCCATGCAGTAACCCTGGTACGGGTTGCGTTCGAAGAAGTCCTGGTGGTAGTCCTCGGCCGGCCAGTAATTCGCCAGCGGCAGCAGCTCGGTCACGATCGGCGCGCCGAAGGCGTTGTCGGCCGTCAGCTCGTCGATCAGTGCCTGCGCGGTGGCGCGCTGCTCCTCGGTGGTGAAGTAGATGCCGCTGCGGTACTGCGTGCCCACGTCGTTGCCCTGGCGGTTGAGCGTGGTCGGGTCGTGGACCACGAAAAAGATTTCCAGCAACTGGCGGGTGCTGACCTGGGCCGGGTCGTACACCAGCCTGACCACTTCGTTGCAACCGGTGCGCCCGGTGCACACGGCCTCGTAACTGGGCTGGGCCGCCTGCCCGTTGCTATAGCCGGATTCCACGTCCAGCACGCCGCGCACGGCTTTGTAGACGCTTTCCGTGCACCAGAAGCAACCGCCTCCGAGCACCAGGGTGGATGGATTCATGCCGATTTCCTTGAAGCCGAGGGAGTTCTTGGAGTCACCACCGAGAGCGCGGGTTCCGCGACCTCCACAGGCTCGGCCAGGGCCGGATACGCCTGGGCCAGCGGCATCGCCGTGCCGGCGGCACTGGGGTCGTAGCCGGGCAGGCTGGCCAGCGTCGCCTGGAAGCTCGGGTCGCGCAGCACCGCAAACACCTTCTGCGCCGCGGCGGTGGGCACCACATCGTTGCGGCAGAGCAGAAAGTAGCGCTCGGTCGCCACGGGCACGAAGTCGAGCCGGAAGTGGCGCGCTGGCGGCTCCAGCCCGAAGCCCACGTCGGCCATGCCGCTGGCCACGTAGGCGGCCACGGCCGCGTGGGTGTATTCCCCGTGTTCGAAGCCCGAAATCTGCATCGGGTCGACGTCCTGCGCCTGCAGCAGGCCTTCGAGCAGCAGCCGCGTGCCCGAACCGGACTGGCGGTTGATGAAGCGCACCTGCGGCCGCGCCAGATCGGCCAGCGCAAACAGTTCCTTGGGATTGCCGGGCCGCACCATCAGCCCCTGGCGCCGGGTGGCGATGTGGACCAGCGTCAGGCCCATGCCCTGCAGCCAGGGCCGGTAGTGCTGCACGGCCATGGCTTCCATGGCGCCGATGGGCAGGTGCATGCCCACCATGTCGCACTCGCCTTCGCGCAGCGCGGCGGCGGCGGCGGAACAACTGGCGTAGCTGAAGTTGAGCTTGAGGCCATCGTGCTCCAGCCGCTCGATCAGGCGCTCGATGGCGAAACCGTGGCTGGCGTGCAGGCGCAGCGCCGCCGGCGCTTCCTGCAGGGCGCTGCGCAGCTCCTCGGCCAGTTCGGACGACAGGCTCTCCAGCACCGGCCGCAGACGCGCGTGGATGCGCCGGTCGGCCCAGACGATGCGGGCCCCGAGATCGGTCAGGGTCGAGCCCCGGCCGCGCTCCATCAGCAGCAGCGGGGTGTGGAATTGAGCTTCCCCGTCGCGCACCAGGTCCCAGGCGCGGCGGTACGACAGCCCCAGTTGCCGCGCCGCCAGCAGCAGGCTGCCGGTTTCCGACACCTGCACCAGCAGTTCGATGAGCCGGGACGGCAGCGAAGGCCCGTCGGGGTCCTGGATGGTCCAGACCGGGCGAATGGAAACCTGCTTCATCGTGGGTCTATCTGTCAAAGTCGTGGATCGTGTCATTGCTGGGCTGGCGCACCTTACCGGGTTATCACTTAGGAAGTGGACTGCCATTGCACAGGGCGTCGGACTTCATATTGAGCAAACGCGCGACCCTTGCCAATATGCGCCCGCCGGCAGATACCGGCCGCATTCCCTCCCGAATGACGAACCCTTCAGCAGGAGACAAGATGTCAACAGTGAACATCCCCGGGGCTGGCACCCTGGACCATCCCGATGGCGGACTCCTTTCCAAGGAACGCATCATCGCAGCACCCGGCTTCAACCGCTGGCTCGTACCGCCGGCGGCCCTGGCCATCCACCTGTGCATCGGCATGGCCTACGGCTTTTCGGTGTTCTGGCTGCCGCTGTCCAAGGCGCTGGGCATCAAGGAATCGATCAAGTGCGGGCCGGAGGTCGGCTTCTTCGGCCAGTTGTTCACCACCCAGTGCGACTGGACCATCTCCACCCTGGGCTGGATGTACACCCTGTTCTTCGTGTTCCTGGGCCTGTCGGCCGCCATCTGGGGCGGCTGGCTCGAACGGGTCGGTCCGCGCAAGGTGGGCGTGCTGGCGGCCTTCTGCTGGGGCGGCGGCATGCTGTTCTCGGCCCTGGGCGTGTACCTGCACCAGTTCTGGATGATGATCCTCGGCTCGGGGATCATCGGCGGCATCGGGCTCGGACTGGGCTACATCTCGCCGGTGAGCACCCTCATCAAGTGGTTCCCCGACAAGCGCGGCATGGCCACCGGCATGGCCATCATGGGCTTTGGCGGCGGCGCCATGATCGGCTCGCCGCTGGCGGCCGAGCTGATGAAGCACTTTGCCACCCCGACCAGTGTCGGCGTGTGGGAAACCTTCGTCGTCATGGGCGTCCTCTACATCGTGGCGATGCTGATCGGCGCCTTCGGCTACCGCATCCCGGCCCACGGCTGGAAGCCCGCCGGCTGGACGCCGCCGGTGCAGGGCCAGAGCAAGGCCATGATCACCCACGGCCACGTGCACGTGAAGAAGGTCTGGGGCATTCCGCAGTTCTGGCTGGTGTGGATGGTGCTGTGCATGAACGTGTCGGCCGGCATCGGCGTGATCGGCATGGCCAGCCCCATGCTGCAGGAAGTGTTCGGCGGCTCGCTCATCGGTGAGGCCGCCAAGTTCGGCGAGCTCGACAAGGCCCAGCTCACCGCCATCGCGGGCGTGGCCGCCGGTTTCACCGCGCTGCTGAGCCTGTTCAACATCGGCGGCCGCTTTTTCTGGGCCAGCCTGTCCGACCGCTTCGGCCGCAAGATGACGTATTCGATCTTCTTCGTCCTCGGCGGCCTGCTGTACTTCAGCATCCCGGCCAGCGCCGGTGCCGGCAGCCAGCTGCTGTTCGTGGCCGCGTTCTGCATCATCCTGAGCATGTACGGCGGCGGCTTCGCCACGGTGCCGGCCTACCTGGCCGACCTGTTCGGCACGCAGATGGTGGGCGCTATCCACGGTCGCCTGTTGACCGCGTGGGCGACCGCAGGCATTCTGGGCCCCGTGGTGGTGAACTACATGCGCGACTATCAGCTCGGTCTGGGCATCCCCCGCGAACAGGTCTACAACCAGACCATGTACATCCTGGTCGGGATGCTGGTGCTCGGCCTGATCTGCAACCTGCTGATCCGCCCGGTGGCCGACAAGCATTTCATGACCGAGGCCGAACTCGCGCAGGAAAACCGCAAAGCCCGGGAACGCGCCGCCGCCAACGAGGTCGGAGAAAGCCATGCGGCCTACCACGCCACCAACCCGGTGTTCGTCTGGCTGGCCTGGGCCGCCATCGGCGTCCCGCTGGCCTGGGGCGTCTACCGCACCCTGCTGAGCGCCGCCAAGTTCTTCCACTGACCCCGACCACAGGCCGCCCCACGAGGCCCCGCATCGCATGAAGCTCATTCCCAGTTCCGCCCAAGACCTGGCCACGGTGTCCGCGCTGATCGCCGAACACCGCGACCAGCCTGGCGCCCTCCTGCCCCTGCTGCACGCGGTGCAGGACGCGCTGGGCCACGTGCCCGACGACGTGGTGCCCGCCATCGCGCGCGCGCTCGGCCTCTCGCGAGCCGAGGTGCACGGCGTCATCACCTACTACCACTTCTTCCGCCGCGAAGCGCCCGGGCGGCAGGTGGTGCAGGTATGCCGCGCCGAAGCCTGCCAGGCCTGTGGCGGGGAAGAACTGCTGGCACTGGCCGAACGCGTGCTGGGCTGCGAACGCCACAGCACCCGCGCCGACGGCGCGGTGACGCTGGAGCCGGTGTACTGCCTGGGCCTGTGCGCCTCGTCGCCGGCGGTGCAGATCGGCGAGAAGCTGCACGCGCGGGTGACCCCCGCGCGCCTGCAAAGCCTGCTGGCCCATGTGGCCGACACGGCGGAGGTGGCACCATGACGGCCGTGACCTTCTACGTGCCCTGCGACTCTGCGGCCCTGGCCGTGGGGGCCGACGAGGTGGCCGCCGCCATCGCGGCCGAAGCGCGGCAGCGCGGCCTGGCGGTGAGCATCGTGCGCAACGGCTCGCGCGGCCTGTTCTGGCTGGAGCCGCTGGTCGAGGTGGCCACACCGGCCGGCCGCGTGGCCTATGGTCCCGTGGCGCCTGAAGACGTGCCCGCCCTGTTCGATGCCGGCTGGCAGGATGGCGGCGCGCATGCGCTGCGCCACGGCGTCACCGAACAGATTCCCTTCCTGGCGCTGCAGGAGCGCCTGACCTTCCGCCGCATGGGCGTGACCGATCCGCTGTCGCTGGCCGATTACGAAGCCCACGACGGCTGGGCCGGCTTGCGGCGGGCGTCGGGCATGACCCCCGAAGCCATCGTCAACGAGGTCAC
Source organism: Hydrogenophaga electricum (assembly GCF_030160815.1). NCBI lineage: Bacteria > Pseudomonadati > Pseudomonadota > Betaproteobacteria > Burkholderiales > Comamonadaceae > Hydrogenophaga > Hydrogenophaga electricum. The sequence continues at coordinate 4,620 of NZ_BSPB01000085.1, forward strand.
GCACTCGGGCCTGCGCGGCCGCGGCGGCGCAGCCTTCCCGGCCGGCATCAAGTGGAAGACCGTGGCCGGTGCGACCGCGGCGCAGAAGTACGTGGTCTGCAACGCCGACGAAGGCGATTCGGGCACCTTCTCCGACCGCATGACGATGGAGGGCGACCCCTACATGCTGATCGAAGGCATGGCGATCGCCGGGCTGGCGGTGGGTGCCACCATGGGCTACGTCTACATCCGCAGCGAATACCCGCACGCGGTGGCCACCATGCGCGAAGCGATCCGGCGCGCGACCGCCGCCGGTTTCCTGGGCGACAACGTCTGCGGCCATGGCCGCGCCTTCCGCCTGGAAGTGCGCAAGGCCGCCGGCGCCTACGTGTGCGGCGAAGAAACCGCCATGCTCGAAAGCATCGAAGGCAAACGCGGCGTGGTGCGCGCCAAACCGCCCCTGCCGGCGCTGGAAGGCCTGTTCGGCCAGCCGACGGTGATCAACAACGTCATCACGCTGGCCACCGTCCCGGTGGTGCTGGCGCGCGGCGCCGATTTCTACCGCCACTTCGGCGTCGGCCGCTCGCACGGCACGCTGCCCTTCCAGTTGGCGGGCAACGTGAAACAGGGCGGCCTGGTCGAAAAGGCCTTCGGCCTCACGCTGCGCGAGCTGCTCTACGGTTTCGGCGCGGGCACCCGCAGCGGCCGGCCCGTCAAGGCGGTGCAGGTGGGCGGCCCGCTGGGCGCCTACGTGCCCGAATCGAAATGGGACGAACCGCTGGATTACGAAGCCTATGCCGCCTTCGGCGCCGTGGTCGGCCATGGCGGCATCGTGGTGCACGACGACACCGCCGACATGGCGGCGCTGGCCCGCTACGCCATGGAGTTCTGCGCGCTGGAGAGCTGCGGCAAGTGCACACCCTGCCGCATCGGCAGCACGCGCGGCGTCGAGGTGATCGACCGCATCACCCAAGGCCAGAACAAGGCTGCCGCGCCGGGCCGCTCCCAAGCGGCAGCGTCCTCCTTGGGGGGAGAAGCGTCAGCTGCAGGGGGCAAGATGGCACAGGTGCACCTGCTGCGCGACCTGTGCGACACCATGCTGGGCGGCAGCCTCTGCGCCATGGGCGGCATGACGCCCTACCCCGTGCTCTCCGCACTGGACCATTACCCCGAGGACTTCGGCATCGCCCCACCGAGCGAAAAAGCCGCCTGACACGACCCGAAGGAGCCCCACGATGTTGCACCACCACACCCCCGAGATCGACCACGGCACGCCGCCGAGCCGCTCCCTTGAGACCGTGTCGCTGACCATCGACGGCAACCGCGTCGACGTGCCCTTGGGCACGTCGCTGATGCGCGCCGCCGTGGACGCCGGCATCCAGGTGCCCAAGCTGTGCGCCACCGACAGCCTGGAGCCGTTCGGCTCCTGCCGCCTGTGCCTGGTGGAAATCGACGGCCGCCGCGGCTTTCCCGCCAGTTGCACCACACCGGCCGAAGCCGGCATGGTGGTGCGCACGCAGACGCCCAAGCTGCAGCAGTTGCGCAAGGGCGTGATGGAGCTCTACATCAGCGACCACCCGCTGGACTGCCTGACCTGCGCCGCCAACGGCGACTGCGAGCTGCAGGACATGGCCGGCGTGACCGGCCTGCGCAACGTGCGCTACGGCGTCGCGGGTGAGGCGGTGGACGGCGTGTGCGGCGCCCACCACACGAAAGCGAAGCCGGACGAGTCCAACCCCTACTTCACCTACGACGCGAGCAAGTGCATCGTCTGCAACCGCTGCGTGCGCGCCTGCGAAGAAACGCAGGGCACCTTCGCGCTGACGATCTCGGGCCGGGGCTTCGAGAGCCGCGTCTCGCCCGGCCAGGACCAGCCCTTCATGGACAGCGACTGCGTGAGCTGCGGCGCCTGCGTGCAGGCCTGCCCCACGGCCACGCTGCAGGAAAAGACCGTCATCGAACTCGGCCAGCCCGAGCACAGCGTCATCACCACCTGCGCCTACTGCGGCGTGGGCTGCGGCTTCAAGGCCGAGATGAAGGGCAACACGGTGGTGCGCATGGTGCCGTGGAAGGACGGCAAGGCCAACGAGGGCCATTCCTGCGTGAAGGGCCGCTTCGCCTGGGGCTACGCCACCCACAAGGACCGCATCACCAAGCCCATGGTGCGCGAGAAGATCACCGACGCCTGGCGCGAAGTGAGCTGGGACGAAGCCATCGGCTTCGCCGCCGAGCGCTTCAAGGCCATCCAGGCGCAGCACGGCAAGGACTCGGTGGGCGGCATCACGTCCAGCCGCTGCACCAACGAAGAGGTCTACCTGGTCCAGAAGTTGATCCGGGCCGCCTTCAACACCAACAACGTCGACACCTGCGCCCGGGTCTGCCACTCGCCCACCGGCTACGGCATGGGCCAGACCTTCGGCACCTCGGCCGGCACGCAGACCTTCAAGTCGGTGGAGCAGGCCGACGTGATCATGGTCATCGGCGCCAACCCCACCGACGCCCACCCGGTGTTCGGCTCGCGCATGAAGAAGCGCTTGCGCGAAGGGGCGAAGTTGATCGTGGTCGACCCGCGCCGCATCGAGCTGGTCGACTCTGCCCACATCCGCGCCGACCACCACCTGGCGCTGCGGCCGGGCACCAACGTCGCGGTCATCACCGCCATGGCGCACGTGGTCGTGACCGAAGGCCTGGTCAACGAGGCCTACGTGGCCGAACGCTGCGACACCAAGAGCTTCCAGGAGTGGCGCGAATTCGTGGCACGCCCGGAGAACTCGCCCGAGGCCTTCGAGGCCGTCACCGGCGTGCCGGCGGCCGACGTGCGGTGTGCCGCGCGGCTGTTCGCCAGCGGTCCGAATTCGGCCATCTACTACGGCCTGGGCGTGACCGAGCACGCACAGGGCAGCACCATGGTCATCGGCATCTGCAACCTGGCCATGGCCTGCGGCATGGTCGGGCGCGAAGGCGTGGGCGTGAACCCGCTGCGCGGCCAGAACAACGTGCAGGGCAGTTGCGACATGGGCAGCTTCCCGCACGAGCTGCCGGGCTACCGCCACATCAGCGACACCACCGTGCGCAGCCAGTTCGAGGCCGCCTGGGGCGTGGACATCAGCCCCGAACCGGGCCTGCGCATCCCCAACATGTTCGAAGCCGCCCTGGCCGGCAGCTTCCGCGGTTTGTACTGCGTTGGTGAAGACATCGTGCAGAGCGACCCCAACACGCAGCACGTGGCCGCGGCGTTGTCGGCCATGGACTGCATCGTGGTGCAGGACATCTTCCTCAACGAGACCGCCAAGTACGCGCACGTGCTGCTGCCGGGCAGTTCCTTCCTGGAAAAGGACGGCACCTTCACCAACGCCGAGCGCCGCATCAGCCGCGTGCGCCAGGTCATGCCGCCGCTCTCCGGCGTGGGCGACTGGGAAGCGACCATGAAGCTGTCCAACGCGCTGGGCTACCCCATGCACTACGCGCACCCCGAAGAGATCATGCGCGAGATCGCGCTGCTGACCCCCAGCTTTGCCGGTGTGAGCTACGAGAAGATCGAGCGCCTGGGCAGCGTGCAATGGCCCTGCAACGAGACCACCGACGAGGCCGGCACGGCGATGATGCACATCGACCGCTTCGTGCGCGGCAAGGGGCGCTTCTTCAACACGCAGTACGTGCCCAGCGAAGAGAAGGTCAATGGTCGCTACCCGCTGCTGCTGACCACCGGCCGCATCCTGAGCCAGTACAACGTGGGCGCACAGACGCGGCGCACACCCAACAACCAGTGGCATGACGAAGACCGGCTGGAAATCCACGCGCACGACGCCGAAGAGCGCGGCATCGCGCACGGCGACTGGGTCGGCGTGACCAGCCGCGCCGGCCAGACCGTGCTGCGCGCCGAGGTCAGCGACCGCATGCAACCGGGCGTGGTCTACACCACCTTCCACTTCCCCGAGTCGGGCGCCAACGTCATCACCACCGACAGCTCCGACTGGGCCACCAACTGCCCCGAATACAAGGTCACGGCGGTGCAGGTGTCCAAGGTGATCCAGCCGTCGGAATGGCAGCAGCGCTACGCCGACTTCAACCGCCAGCAGCTCGACCTGCTGGCGCAGGGGCGCGGGCGCAAGACCGAGGCGGTCGGCCCATGACCCCCGCCCGCGTCTTCCGCCGCGGCCTGCCCGCCGTCCGCCCCCTTTCTGCCCGTTGACCCATGGACATCCACAACCTGCTGCACATGGCCAACCGGATCGGCCAGTTCTTCGAATCCATGCCCGACCAGGCAGAGGCGTCGAAAGAGATCGCCACGCACCTGCGCAAGTTCTGGGAACCGCGCATGCGGCGCGAACTGCTCGCCCACCTCGATGCGCATGACGGTGAAGGCCTGCTGCCCATCGTCAAGCAAGCGGTGATCGCGCACCGCGACACGCTCGAACCGGCGACGGCCGCCAGCCGATGACCGCCGCACCGGCCTTGCGGGACGACGCCCTGGCCGGCCTGCTCGGTCGGCGCTCGGTCTCGCCCAAACGGCTGGTCGCGCCCGGGCCGGATGCGGCCGCGCTCGAAGCCATGCTGCAGGCCGCCCTGCGTGCGCCCGACCACGGCGGCCT
>NZ_BSPB01000086.1:0-8602 GCF_030160815.1 Hydrogenophaga electricum
CGGGGCTGCTCGAAGCCTGCCAGATCCTGTGCGCGGCCGATGGCGTCGCCGCCCCGGCCACGTCGGCGGAGGTGACGGCGGCGGCGCTGGCCAGCGGGCTGCCGCAGGCGCAGGAAGCGCTCACCCTGTTCTGCGCGCTGCTGGGCTCGGTGGCCGGCAACCTGGCGTTGACGCTGGGCGCCCGGGGCGGCGTGTACGTGGGGGGCGGCATCGTGCCGCGCCTGGGCGACTGGTTCGACCGCTCGCCGTTCCGCGCGCGTTTCGAGCGCAAGGGCCGCTACCGCGCCTACCTGGCGGACATTCCGGTCTGGGTGATCACGTCACCGCAGTCGCCGGCGCTGCTGGGCGCCGCGCGCGCGCTGGCTTAGGCCGCGGCAGACCGCATCGTGTCGATGGCCCGGGTACGCGCGGTGGCAATCGCCGCCGCAATGGTCTCGCCCGGGTTGCGGGGCGCGGGGGACTGCTGCTGCACCGCGCGTGCGATCGGGGCTGTTTCCACCGACAGCGCGGCCGCCAGCACCGCCTGCAGGCGGTCGCGCTGCGGGTAGGCGCTGTCGTCGAAACCCAGGCGGCCACGGGCATCGCATTCGCAGGCCAGCAGCACGTCGGCAAACCGCTCGGGGCGGCGCAGCGCGTCGCAGCGCTCCAGCAATCGCAGCAGGGCCGCCGCGTTGAGGTCGGTGCTGCGGTGGATGTTGCCGTGTTCGCGCGCCACCACGTCGGCCAGCTCGCGGCACTCGCGCGGTACGCGCCAGCGCTCGCACACCGCCTGCAGCAGGCGGGCGCTGCGCACCTCGTGCCCGATGTGGCGCGGCAGCACGTCGGCCGGTGTGGTGCCCTTGCCCAGGTCGTGGCACAGGCAGGCAAAACGCACCGGCAGGCTCGCGCCCAGGCGCGCCGCCATGTCCAGCACCATCATCAGGTGCACGCCGGTGTCCACCTCCGGGTGGTAGTCGGCACGCTGCGGCACGCCCCACAGGCGCTGCACCTCGGGCAGCAGCCGGGCCAGCGCGCCACAGTCGCGCAGCACCTCGAACATGCGTGAAGGGCGCGGCTCCATCAGGCCGCGCGCGAGTTCCTGCCAGACCCGCTCGGGCACCAGGTGGTCGACCTCGCCCGCGGCCACCATGTCCTGCATCAGCGCCAGGGTTTCCGGCGCCACGGTGAAGGTCGGGAAACGCGCGGCAAACCGCGCCAGCCGCAGGATGCGCACCGGGTCTTCGGCGAAGGCGCCGGTCACGTGGCGCAGCACGCCCGCCCGCAGATCGGCCTGGCCACCGTGGGGGTCGATCAGGGGCGCGCCAGCAGGGTCGTCGGCATCGGCCTGGGCCACCGCCATGGCGTTGATCGTCAGGTCGCGCCGGGCCAGGTCCTCTTCCAGCGTGACGCCGGGGTCGGTGTGAAAGTGGAAGCCGTGGTAGCCCGGGGCGGTCTTGCGTTCGGTGCGCGCCAGCGCGTATTCCTCGCGCGTCTGCGGGTGCAGAAAGACCGGGAAGTCCTTGCCCACGGGCAGGAAACCCTGTGCGGTCATGGCCTCGGGCGTGGCCCCGACGACCACCCAGTCGCGGTCGAAATGGCTGCCTGCAGGCCGCTGGGCCTGGCGGGCAAGCAGGGCGTCGCGCACCGCGCCGCCCACGAGATAGATGTCCATGCGGGCAGTGTAGGCCAGCCGCGGTGGCGGCCGGCGTGGTGCGGTCAGCGGCTGGCGCGGTAAGGCTCGTCCATCGCCACGAAGTCGTGCTCGGTCAGTGCCTGTTGCACCCAGGCTTGCACGCCCGGCAGCGCCAGCACGCGGTCGACGTAGGCGGCCACGGTCGGGCTGACGGGCAGGGCGTAGGTGCGCAGTCGCGAGCAGACCGGGGCAAAGTAGGCGTCGGCGATGCTGAAATCGCCGAACAGCAGCGGGCCGCCGTGTTCGGCCAGCAGTTCGGTCCACATGGCTTCGAGGCGGGCCACGTCGGCGCGCACGCCAGCCTGGTCGCGCCAGACGATGCGGCCCACCTCGGGCAGCGAAGCCTCGATGTTCATGGCGCAGTGGTTGCGCAGCGCGCCGAAGCCGCTGTGCATCTCGGCGCAGACGCTGCGCGCGCGGGCCCGCGCGCGGGCATCGGCCGGCCAGAGCCGCTTCTCGGGGAAGCGCTCGGCCAGGTATTCCGCGATCGCCAGCGTGTCCCAGACGGCGAAGCCGTCGTCGATCAGCACCGGCACCTTGCCCACCGGGTTGATGGCGCCGACGGTCTGCTTGAAGGTCGAGTCGGCATCGAACGCGTCGAAGCGCACCATCACTTCCTCGAACGGAATGCCGGCCTGGGTCAGCAGGACCCAGGGGCGCATGGACCAGGACGAGTAGTTCTTGTTGCCGATGAAGAGTTGCAGGGACATAGGGGGCTCCGTGGGTCAGGATAGGACCGGATTCTGGCGCCTGCCGGGTGCGGGATTGATGCGGAATCCGGCGGCCAATGATGCTTTCAACGCGGCCCGCGGGCGCGCAGGGCCAGTCCGTGGTCGCGTGCGGGGTTCAGGTAGGTGGGCGCGATGGCGTGTACCGATGCGGCCCGGATGCCCAGGCTGTCGAGGCCGGGCCACTGGCCGGAGGCGACGTTGTCGACCTGCATGGACGCCAGGTTGTCGCGGCTCATCAAGGGCTCGCCGGGCAGGCATTCCATGGCCAGCGCCTGCAGGCGGCCCAGCGCGGCGGGCAGGGGCCACACCGGGCGCTGGTGGCTGCCGTGGCGACCGGCCAGGCGCACCAGATCGGCCAGTGTCAGCACCTCGGGGCCGGCGCATTCGAGGATCTGGCCCTGGCTTGCGCGCGCGCGGGCATCGGGTGGCAGGCAGCGCACGATGGCCTCGGCCACGTCTTCGACCCAGACCGGCTGGAAGCGCGCGCCGGCGCCGGCCAGCGGCAGCACGGGCAGCACCGCCTGGAGCCGGGCAAACAGGTGGAGGAAGCGGTCGCCGTCGCCGAAGATCACGCTCGGCCGCAGCACGGTCAGGCGCAGGCCGGCCGCCTGCAGCACGGCTTCGCCCCGGCCTTTGCTGCGCTGGTAGCGGGAAGGGCCTTCGGGGTCGGCGCCGAGGGCGCTGACATGCACCACGCGGTCGACGCCGCAGGCCATGCAGGCCTGGGCCAGGGTGTGCGGCAGCGCCACATGGGCGCGTTCAAAGGCAGCTTCCGTGCCTTGCAGGATGGCCACGAGGTTGACGACGGCGCCATGCCCGGGCAGCAGGCGGCGCAGCGCGGCGGCGTCGTGCACGTTCGCTTCGCAAACGCTCAGGCCGGGCAGGTGCTGGATGGCCCGGGCGTTGGCGGCCCGGCGGGTGGGCACGGTGACACGGTGGCCAGCGCGGACCAGGCGCTCGCACACATGGCGGCCGACGAAACCGGTGCCGCCTAAAACCAGGATGGGCGCTGTGGAGCCGGGCATGGCGGGCGCTCTCAGGGCAGGTCGCCGTTGATCGCTGCTGCCGTGGCCTGGCGCGGGCCCACCGTGCCCAGCCGCGCCTGCAACGACTGCGGCTGCCCGCTGAGCGCGGCGGCGTAGAGCGTGGTGTTGGACAGCACTTTCTGCACGTAGTCGCGGGTTTCCGCGAACGGGATGTTTTCCACCCAGATCTCGGCCGGCAGCGTCGGCCCGTTGCGCCAGGCACGTGGCCGGTTCGGACCGGCGTTGTAGGCCGCCGCGGCCATTGGCAGCGAGCCTTCGAAGTCGTCGAGCGCGAACTTCAGATAGGCGGTGCCAATGAGAATGTTGGTGTCGCGCTCGCTGATCTGGCCGGGCTGGAAGTCGGTCAGGCCGATCTTGCGTGCGGTCCAGCGTGCGGTGGCCGGCATCACCTGCATCAGCCCGGAGGCGCCGACGCCGGATCGCGCTTCGGTGACGAAACGGCTTTCCTGGCGGATCAGGCCGTACACGTAGGCCGGGTCGAGCCCGATCTCGCGCGCGCGCCGCACCACCAGGTCGCGGTGTGGGGTGGGAAAACGCTGCGAGACGTCGAACACGTCGCGCGTGCGTTCGCTGGTGTTGATGCAGCGGTCCCAGATTTCCTGGCTGCAGGCCAGGGCGGCGGCGGCCAGCAACTCGCGGTCTTCGAGGCCACCCGGGGTGTGCAGCGCCACGGCGTAGTTCCATTCGCGCACGCCTTCGCTGCGCAGGCCCAGGGCCAGCGCGGCCTGGGCGCGCTGCAGGCTGGGGTCGCGCGCGGCGGTGGCGGCTTCGGTGGCGGTCAGCGGCGGTGGTGGGGCGGGTGCGGTCACGCGGCGGCCCAGGGCCTCCAGCGCGAGTTGGCCGTAGAAGCTGCGCGGCGAGGCCAGCGATTCGTACAGCGCGAGCGCCTGGGCCTTGGCGGCGATCGGGTCCAGCTCGGGCAGGGTTTGCAGGCTGCGCGCGCGCCAGTAGACCCAGGCCGGCTCCTGCTGCTGCTCGGCAGGCATGGCCGCGATGGCCTCGCGCACCACGCTCCACTGGCCGGCGCGCAGGCCGGCGCGGGCGCGCCAGGCCAGGTGGTCGGGCGCCATGTAGGCCGCCTGGCCTTTGGCGAAATGGTCGAGCGCGTTGTCCTGCAGGCGCTGGGCTGCGCGTTTGCCGATCACGCCCCAGACCCAGCTGCGCTCTTCCTGGGTGAGCTGGGCGCGCCAGCGCGTGTGGTTCATCTCGGCAATGGCGGCGTCCAGATCGGTGCTGGCCAGCCGCACCAGGGCCAGCGTGACCAGTTCCTTGGTGCGCGGCCGGAGGGCGGTGAATTTGTCGTCCAGGTAGCGGGCCGGGTTCTGGGCGATGGCGTCGAGCTGCTGGGCGCGGTCGGGGTCGATCAGGGCGATGGCCTGCACGGCGGCACGGGGTTTGCCGGCTTCCAGTGCCAGACGCGCCCGTTGCCAGGCGGTGTCCTGGCCCAGGTGGCCGCTGCGCAGCAGCGCTTCGGCGGCGGTGGCGCAGCCGTCGTCGGCGTCGGGCTGGGCCAGCCAGAGTTTGCCCACCTCGCGGGCGGCGGTTTCGGCGGGCAGGCGCTGCGCGGCGGCGTCGAGCATCAGCGTGTAACAACGCACCTGCCGGTCGTCGTTCATGCGGAATTGCGGCGCCTCGGCGGCAAAACGGGCCCAGTCGCGGCTCTTGCCCAGTTGCAGCAGCCAGTCGTTGCGCAGACGGTCTTCCCAGTAGCTGCCGGCCTGCCGCGCCAGCGCCGCGCGGATGTCTTCGGGGCTGGCCTTGTCGAGCCGGGCGCGCATCTCCCAGTACACGGCCAGCGGCTCCAGCAGGTGGCCGCGCAGGCGGGGCAGGGTGGCCGACAGCGTGCCGGTGTCGCCGCGCCGGAAGGCGTCGCGCATTTGCAGCAGCGCCGCGTCGCCGGGGGCCTGGGCCAGGGCGTGGCTGGCCGGCGCCAGGGGCAGCAGCAGCGCAGCCATAATGGGCACAAGGCCCCGCTTCAAGCTCACCAGAATCATCACAGGATTATGGACAACAAAGACGCAGAAGGTTCCCCTGCCCACGACCGGGACAACCCCAAGGCCGCCTGGCGCAAGGCCCTGATCGACAAGCGCCAGGGCCTGGCCGACCGCGCCTGGCGCAACGACCTGCTGCAGCGTGTGATGCGCGTCTGGCTGATCCACCGGCCGGACACCGTGATCGGCGCCTACTGGCCGATCAAGGGCGAATTCGATCCGCTGCCGGCACTGTTCCGCTGGCAGGAGGCGGGGCTGGAGGAAGACGCCCAAAGCGCCGCCCGGCAGCGGCGCATCGGTCTGCCGGTGGTCAACAAGGTGGACAAGACCCTCACCTTCTACAGCTGGTACCCCGGCTGTCCCATGGAAGAAGACGCCTACGGCATTCCCAAGCCCAAGGACACCGAAATCGTGGTGCCCACGCTGATCTTCGTGCCCTGCGTGGGTTTCGGCCCGGGGGGCTACCGGCTGGGCTACGGCGGCGGCTTCTACGACCGCACGCTGGCCAGCCTGCAGCCCAAGCCGTTCACGGTGGGGCTGGCCTACGACTTCGGCTACGTGCCCGATCTGGTGCCCGAACCGCACGACGTGCCGCTGGACGCGATCTTGGCCGACACCGGCGTGATGAAGTAGGCACCCCCTGCGAAGGTGGAGGGTGCACCCCCTGCGCCGCTGATGCGGCTTCCCCCTCTCTGGCGCGGCTTCGCCGCTGGGAGGGGGACGGCACCTGCGGCCCGGCAGAGCCGGTTCCGCGGTGCCCTGGTGATGGAGGCAACGCGCGTCGGATTGCGTACGGCGAGCGAGCAGCATAAAGAGCAGGACGACCAACATACTTACAACGAGGAGACATACATGGCACGCTGGCTGCGCCGGGCTTTTCTGGCGATTCTGGGCTTGCTGGTGCTGGCGGCTGCGGCTATCCAGTTGACGGGGCACGGCTATTTCTGGACCGCGCTGCGCCACACCTATCTGGACGGCCACAACACCGCCCACATCGACGACGCGCGCAATTTTCCGCAGGCCGTGATCGCGGGCGGCAGGCCCCAGCCCTGGCCCGTGGCGGCCGTGCAGCGCCCGCTGTCCGAATCCCTGCGCGCGTACCTGAGCGAACACCGCAGCGCCGCCTTCCTGGTGGCGCACCGGGGCGAACTGATCCACGAAACCTATTTCGCGCCCTACAGCGCCGAAAGCCGCACCAACGGGTTTTCGATGGTCAAGACGCTGACCACACTGCTGGCTGGCGCGGCGGTGGCCGACGGCATCCTGCCGGACTTCGACGCGCCTGCCGCGCGCTGGCTGCCCGAATACGCCGGCCACCCGCTCGGGGCGCAGGCCACGCTGGCGCAGTTTTCGGCCATGACCTCCGGGCACGAATGGACGGAAAACTACTACCTGCCGCTGAATCCCACCACCGAGCTGTACTTTGGCGGTGACGCTGCGGGCGTGGTGCTGCGCCAGGGTTTCGAGCGCGCACCCGGCACCGCCTTCGAATACAGCAGCGCCTCCACCCAGGTGCTGGCCGTGGCGCTGCAGCGCGCCCTGCGAGAGCGCGATCCGGGGCAGAGCCTGTCCCGCTATCTGAGCCAGCGCCTGTGGCAGCCGCTGGGTCTGGCCGACGCCAGCTGGAGCCTGGACCGTCCGCGCGAGCAGGGCGGCATGGAAATGGCCTACTGCTGCGTGCACAGCCGCGCCCGCGACATGGCCCGCATCGGGCAACTGCTGCTGCAGGACGGGCAATGGAACGGCCAGGCGCTGTTGCCGGCCGCGTTTGTCCAGCGCATCACCCAGCCCAATGGTCTGGCACGCTTCTACGGCCACGGCCTCTGGATGGACCCGGACCACGCGCCACCGTTCTACTTTCTGCAGGGCCACCTGGGGCAGTACGTGATCGTGGTGCCTTCCGAGGCGCTGGTGATCGTGCGCCTGGGCCAGTACCGCACGCAGGAGCGCACGCGCCATGCGCAGATCCGCGACGAGGTCTACCGCTACGTCGAAGAGGCGCTGCGCATGGTGCGCTGAAGCAGGGGAACTGGTGCCGCCTCAGGGGTGTTCGGCGGTGGCGTGCGCTTCGCTGATGCGCTTTTCGCGCCGCACGATGTAGAGGCCACTGCCGACGATGATGGCGGCACCGTACCAGGTGGAGGCATCGGGCAGGGTCTGCCAGAGCAGCCAGTCCAGGCCCACGCCCCAGGCCAGGGCGGTGTATTCAAAAGGGGCGACGGCGCTGGCCTGACCATGGCGGAAGGCGTCATTGATGGCCAACTGGCCCAGAAAGCCGGTCACGGCCAGCGCCAGCAGCAGCCAGGCGTGGCTGGCCGATACCGGTACCCACTGCGGGGCGGCCAGCAGGCCGGCGCCGACACCGATGAACACCATCATGGTCAGGATCAGTGATTCCAGGCTGTCGCTGCGGCTGAGCAGTCGCCCGGCGACAGCGGTCACGGCGTAACACAGCGCAGCGCCCAGGATGGCCAGGCCGCCTGGCGAGGCGAATCCGGCCTGCAGGTCGGCGCCGCTGGGACGCAGCGCCACCACCACGCCGACAAAGCCGGCCGCGATGGCCCACCAGTGCGCCCGCGGCACGCGTTCTCCAAGCACCGGCACCGACAGGGCCGTGATCAGCAGGGGCGCGATGAAAAACAGCGTGTAGGCGGCCGACAGCGGCAGCTCGCCCACGCCGCGGGTGAACAGCGCCAGCATGGTGATGCCCAGCACGCCGCGCAGGATGTGCAGTGACCAGCGCAGGCGGCGCAGCTTGTGCCAGGCGCCGCGCCAGTGCACATAGGCGAGCACCAGCGGCAGTGCGGTCAGCCCGCGCAGGCAGGCGATCTGCAAAGGCGGGTAGTGCGGTGACAGGGTCTTGAGCACCGCGTCCATGAAGGCGAAGAACATCACCGCCAGCAGCATCGAGACGATGCTGCGCAGATTGCCTTGGGCGTGGGAAGCGGTGGTCATGGTGGGCCTGGAAAGCGGCGCAGTTTGCCAGAAAGTGGTGCGTCGCCTGGGGCCAAAGGGCGGGCGGATGCCGGAGCCCCTTGCCGGCACCCACCGCGGTGGCGGTGCCGGGCTTGTATCTTCATATCTGACTGGCGCGGTAGAGTGTGGCCGCCGTTGAGGCGGCCAGACCGGCCCGTGCAGTTTGGTAGCGGCTGGGGTGATCGA
>NZ_BSPB01000087.1:0-8007 GCF_030160815.1 Hydrogenophaga electricum
CCCCACCAGCCGGGCACGGCCACCGCCGCGCCGCCGATCAGGGCCAGCAGCCCCCAGCGCACACCGGGCGCCCACGGGCCGGTCTGGCGCTGCACCAACCACCAGGCCAGCAACGCCAGGCCCAGCAGCAGTGCGTGCCCCAGTGCGGGCCGCCACAAGCGCCGGTACCACAGCCAGAAGGGCCCCAGCCAGCCGGCGGCAGGGTTCCAGTGTGGCCAGGCCGCACCGCGCTCGTCAAAACGCGCGAACACCGCCAGATACCGGGTCACCGCGCCGGGCCCCAGGGCCGCGCGGTACAGCGCCTCGGTGCCACGGCTGCCCTCCGCGCCCGCCGCCGGCGACGACGGCTCGGCCGGCAAGGACGAAAGCGGGGCTGCGCGGTTCATGGCCAGGGATGCCCGGGCCGGCAACGCCATGCCGGGGAAAACCAGGGGCGGCGATCGGGCTGCATGCGGGCTCCGCCTGCGCGTATCTGCCTCAGGCGCCTTCCGGGAACAGCGCGCCACCCTGCGGCGGCGCCACCCCGAGGTGGCGGTAAGCCGCCAGCGTGGCGATGCGCCCGCGCGGCGTGCGCTGCAGGTAGCCCTGCTGAATGAGGTAGGGCTCGATCACGTCCTCGATCGTGTCGCGCTCCTCACCGATGCTGGCGGCGATGTTGTCCAGCCCCACCGGGCCGCCGTCGAAGCGGTGGATCACCGCTTCGAGCAGCTTGCGGTCCATCAGATCAAATCCTTCGGGGTCGACGTCGAGCATCGTCAGGGCCTTGCCGGCGATGGGCGCGGTGATGCGGCCGTCGCCCTTGACGTCGGCGTAGTCGCGCACGCGGCGCAGCAGGCGGTTGGCGATGCGCGGCGTGCCCCGGCTGCGGCGGGCGATCTCGAACGCGCCTTCGGGGTCGATGGGCGCGTTCAGCAGCCCGGCACTGCGCGTGACGATGCGCTGCAGCTCGGCCGGCGTGTAGAACTCCAGCCGCGCCACGATGCCGAAGCGGTCGCGCAGCGGGTTGGTCAGCATGCCGGCGCGCGTGGTCGCGCCCACCAGGGTGAAGGGCTGCAGGTCGAGCTTGATGCTGCGCGCCGCCGGCCCCTCGCCGATCATGATGTCGATCTGGTAGTCCTCCAGCGCGGGGTAGAGGATTTCTTCGACCACCGGCGAGAGCCGATGGATCTCGTCGATGAACAGCACGTCGTTGGGTTCGAGGTTGGTCAGCAGCGCCGCCAGATCCTTGGGCTTTTCCAGCACCGGGCCGCTGGTCTGGCGCAGGTTGACGCCGAGTTCCTGCGCGACGATGTGGCTCAGCGTGGTCTTGCCCAGGCCCGGCGGGCCGAACAGCAGCACATGGTCCAGCGCCTCGGCGCGCTTCTTGGCCGCGCCGATGAAGATTTCGAGCTGCTCGCGCACCTTCTGCTGGCCCACGTATTCGTCCAGCAGTTTGGGCCGCAAGGCGCGCTCGATCGCCTCCTCCTTGGGGGAGACGGCGGCGGCAGACACCACGCGCGGCGTGGGGGCGAAATCGTCGGTCTGGATGGTCACGGCAGCGGGTTCTGTGCGCACGGAGGCAGCACCGGACTATACAGGCGAGGCCCGGCCCCGCCAGCCCCCCGCGGCCCGTCTCACTCGGCCCGGATCCGTGCCGTCCTGGCCAGCTCGATGTAGCGGGCCGAATCCTCCCGGATGAGCTGGGCCAGCGCGGCGGCGTCGCGCACCAGGGGCTCGACCCCGGCATTGGACAGGTTGCTCTTCGCCCCCGGGTCTGCCATCACCTTGCGCACGTCGGCCGCCACTTTGTCCACCACCGCCGGCGGCAGGTTGGCGGGGCCCATCAGGGCGTACCAGATCGAAAAGTCGAACGGCTTGAGCCCCTGCTCCTCGAAAGTGGGCACCTGCGGCATGGCCTCGTAGCGCTGCGCCGACGACACCCCCACCACTTTCAGGCGACCGCTCTGGGCGTGCGGGGTGAGCAGATTGGCGCTGACGATGGCCAGCGGAATCTGGCCCCCCAGCACGTCGGCCACGGCCGGCGCGCAGCCTTTGTAGCCGATGTGCAGCGCCTGGACCCCGGCCTTCAGCTTGAGCAGTTCCATCGCGAAGTGCTGCGGCGTGCCGATGCCGCAGGAGCCGTAGCTCAGGCTGCTGCCCGGCTGTGCCGCAGCAGCCACCAGCGACTTCACGTCGCTGATGTTGAACGACGGGTGGGCGGCCAGCCCGATTGGCGTCACGCCCAGCAGGAGGATGGGCGTCAGGTCCTTCTCCGCGTCGTACGGCAGCTTGCCGTTGACCCCCAGGTTCGTCACCATGGTGCTGTTCTGCAGCAGCAGCGTGTAGCCATCGGCGGGCGAGCGCACCACCTCGCGGCTGCCGATGTTGCCCGCCGCACCGGCCTTGTTCTCGACCACCACCGGCTGCTTCCACATCTGCTGCAGGCTCGCCCCCAGCTGACGCGCCAGGATGTCCGAGCCGCCTCCGGTCGCATAGGGGACGACGATCCGGACGGCCCGGTTCGGGTAGCCGCCGGTCTGGGCCTGTGCGCCGGCACAGGCGGCCACAGTGGCCAGGGTCAAAGCAAATCGCTGGAAGGACATGAGGTCTCCTGTCGTTGGTATGTCGGAAAAAGAAAACTGCCGGGGGGCTCAGGCGTCGACGTCGACCGCGCCCAGGCGCTGCACCCACAGCGCCCAGGACCGGGGGATCTGGCCGTCGTTCATGTCCGAAGACAGCTGCGCCTCCTCCGCGTTCAGAAACATCGGCTCGCCCAGGTTCTGCGCCGCCAGTTGCAGCTTGGCATTGGCCTCGGCATAGATCGCGCGGTAGACCGCCTGCTGCAGCGACGCGCCCACCACGGTGGAGCCGTGGCCCCGCATCAGCACACAGCTGTTGGCCCCCAGCGAGCGGGCCAGGGCCTGGCCCAGGTACGGGCTGCTGATGAGCATATCGGTGTTGCCGCCGGCCTCGCGGATCTCGAACTGCGCCACGCCCGCCCCCAGAAAGCCGGCCATGTGGAAGATCGGGCGCAGCGGGGTGGCGGTGCAGGCGAACGGGATCACGCTCATCGAGTGCGAATGCACCACGGACATCACATCGGGCCGGGCCCGGTACAGCTCGGCATGGATGAAGCGCTCCAGGTACGGGCGCGGGGCGGTCGGGTCCACCGCCGAGCCATCGAGCCGGTAGGTGGTGATGTCCTGGCGCCGGACCAGCCCGGGCGCGCGGTTGACCGACAGCAGGAACAGAGCGGGATCGTCCGGGTGGCGCACGCTGACGTGCCCCAGGCCGTCGACGATCTGCTGGTCATACAGGATCCGGTTGGCCAGCGCGAGGTCGCGGCACAGGTCGTCCAGGGGGGGCGGCATGTCTTGTCTCCTGAGAAAAACTCCGGCGATTGGACCGGGTGCCGCCCGCCCCCGTCCAATACTTTGTTTTGCGCGCAGCCCAAAGAAAAGCTTTGGGCCGCGCGCGCCGCCTCAGTCGCCGGTCTGGCGCCGCAGCGCCTGGCGAATGCGTTCCCGCAGCGCCAGCTCGCTGGGCGACGGATACCGCTTGTGCGGCCAGGCCAGGTACAGCGTCCGGCGCAGCACCGGGTCCACCACGGGCCGCGCATCGAGGCGGCCGGCCAGCACATCGTCGGCCACGGAGGCGCGGGGCAGGATGCTGGCCGCCGCGCCGCGCAGCACCAGCGCGCGGATGGCCGGTATCGACCGGACTTCGTAGGCGATCTGGACCTCGATGCCCAGGTCCTGGGCCGCCCGCATCACCGTTTCGCGGACCACGTCGCGGCGCTCCGGAATGGCCAGGCGGTATTCCAGCGCCTCTGCCAGCGAAACGGGTGCCCCCGCCTGGCCTTCGGGCAAGGTCACCAGCACCAGGTCCTCGTCGCGCAAGGCCTCGCGCCCGATGGCGGCGTGCTCCGGCACGCCATAGGCGAGCACCACGTCCAGTTCTTCGCGCAGCAGGCGCTCGGCCAGCACGTGACTCATTTCTTCGGTCAGGGTCAGCAGCACCCGGGGCAGCGTCTCGCGCACCTCGACCGCCAGTTCCGCGCCCACCGCCAGGATCAGGCTCGGCGACATGCCCAGCCGGATGGGTTCGCCCGCGTCCGGGGCGATGGCTGCGACCTCGCGCCGCGTCGACTCCACCTGGGCCAGGATGTCCTGCGCACGCAGATACAGCACCCGCCCGGCCTCTGTCGGCTCCACGCCGCGCGAATGCCGGTGCAGCAACGCGACCCCCAGGTCCTCCTCCAGCTGGCGCACCTGCATGCCCAGCGCGGGCTGTGCCAGGCACAGTTCGGCCGCGGCGCGGGTCATGTTCCCGGTCTCGACGACCTTGACGAAAGAACGCAGTTGGCGAAAGTTCATGCACAGAGCTTGCCAGAAGCGGGGGCCGGCCGTCCCGCACGGGCGACCGGTTCGCACCGCCGCGGCAGGAACCCGGCCACGGCTCAGTTCGGCCGCAGATTGGCCGCCGCCGCCAGTTCGCGGTAGCGCGTGGCGTCGGCTTCGATGACCCGGGCCAGCGCCGCGGCGTCACCGGTCTGGATGTCCACCCCTGCCTGTTCCAGCGTGGCGATGACGCCGGGGGTCTTCAGCAGATGGCCCACGTCCTGGCCAATCTTCTGCACCACCGCGTCGGGCAGGCGGGCCGGCCCCATCAGGGCCTTCCAGGTCGACAGGTCGAAGGGCTGCAAGCCCTGCTCGGCGAGCGTCGGCACGTCCGGCAAGGCGGCGTAGCGCTGGGCCGACGACACGCCCACGGCCCGCAGGCGCCCGGACTTCACATGGGCCAGCACCAGGTTGGCACTGACCGCCGCCACCGGAATCTGCCCGCTCACCACATCGACCACCGCCGGCGCGCACCCCCGATAGCCGATCTGCTGCAGCTCGATCCGGGTCTTCTGGCGAAACAGCTCCATCACGAAATGGGCCGGCGAGCCGACGCCGCAGGAGCCATAGCTCAGGCCGCCGGCCCGCTGGCGCGAAGCGGCCACCAGCGACGCCACGTCGGTGATGCCGCTGGCCGGATGCGCCACGATCATCAAGGGTGTGACGCCCACCAGCAGGATGGGGGTGAGGTCGCTCTGGTGGTCGTAGGGCAGCTTGCCCTGGAGGGCCAGGTTGGTGAGCATGGTGTCGTTCTGCACCAGCAGGGTGTAGCCGTCGGGCGCAGCCCGCACCACCTCCATCGAGCCGATATTGCCCGAGGCCCCCGCCTTGTTTTCCACCACCACGGGCTTGTTCCAGAGCCGTTGCAGCTCCCCGCCGATCACCCGCGCCACCACATCGGAGCTGCCACCGGCGCTGTAGGGCACCACCAGGCGCACCTCCCGCGTCGGATAGGTCTGCGCCAGGACGAGGCCCGTCCCCAGCCCCAGGGCGATGGTGGCCATGCGCCGCCACCAGGCGCTGCGCAGCGGGCTCATGACAGCGCTCCCTGCAGGCGCGCGTACCAGGGGAAACCGGGCCGCGGATCACCGTGCCCGAAGTCGAGCGGCAACCACTGCATGTAGGCCTTGCGGCCCTGCATGGCGTGCTGGTTGGCGTGGCGGAAGTAGTTCATGGCCACTTCGTCGTACTCGCCGGCCGCGTCCCACGCGTCCACCCGGTCGCCGAACTGTTCGACCAGGTCGCGCTCGAACGGATACAGGCAGCAGGCCAGCACCTGCTCGCGCGTGCGCTGGTAATGCGCCGCGCGGCCGGGAAACGCCGCGTTGATGTACAGCGACGTGGCCCGCTCCAGCAGGTGCGGCAGCGCACCCGCCCGGTGCTCGGAAACGCCCCAGTACGGCGTGGGCTGGTAGAGGAAGTCGTGCAGCTCGCTGCCCAGCTCCTGGCGGGAGAGTCGGGTCACCGGCAGCACGAGCTCGTTCATGAAGCGCTCCCAGAACGTCGGCGTGCCGAACCAGTAGCTGCACATGCCGTAGTTGCCGTGGTGCTGGCGGCCCACGCTCTGCATGTCCAGCGCCACCCCGGCCAGGTCCAGCACCTGCTGGTAGTGCTGCTCCAGGGCGTTGTCTTCGTGCGTGATGCGGCCGCGGTCGAAGTTGTTGAAGCACAGGTACACGTTCTGCGGCCGCGGGTTGGTGACGTACACCTCGTACCCGGGGTTGGCGGTGATCCAGCGGCGCACCTCGTGTCCGTCGATCAGGCCCTTGGCGTAGAAGCGGCTGGACACCGCCCCCACCACGTCCGCCGACCGGTGCAGCCCCTGCGCATAGACCTCGTCGAAGATCTGGAACTCACGCCACTCGGGGCGGGGGTTGTGGCGGAAATCGAGCGCTTCGAAGCCCGGGATCAGGGCGTCGAAGTGGCGGTCTTCGATGCAGTTCTGGAACAGTCGTACGTTCATGTCATGGTTCGGGATGCAGCCTGGCCCCCGCTCATCAGGTTGGCAGGGCCGGCCGCTCGAAGCAGGAACCGGACCACGATCACCGAGCCAGCGCCTTGAGCGCCTGCTTGATGCCCTCGCTCACCCCGACCCCGGCCGGCAAGGCCTTGAGCGCGGCGGCCGCGTCCTTTTCGCTGTAGCCCAGCGCCATCAGCGCCTGCTGGATGTCCCCGGCGGCGTCGCCCACCTGCGCCGCGGCGCCCGGCACGGGCAGATCGGCCCCGAGCTTGCCCTTGAGTTCCAGCAGCAGGCGCTCGGCCGTCTTCTTGCCGATGCCCGGCACCTTGACGATGCGGCCGGCCTCCTGGGCCGTGACCGCCTGCGCCAGCTCGGCCACGCTCAGGCCCGACAGCACCGACAACGCGGTGCGCGGCCCGACACCGCTGATCTTGACCAGTTGCCGGAACGCCTCGCGCTCGCCCGCCGAGCCGAAGCCGTAGAGGATCTGCGCGTCCTCGCGCACCACGAAGTGCGTCAGCAGCGCCACCTGCTCGCCCACGGCCGGCAGGTTGTAGAACGTGCTCATGGGCACGTCGACCTCGTAGCCCACGCCGTGGCAGTCGATCAGGATCTGGGGCGGGTTCTTCTCCAGCAGGGTGCCGGTCAGTTTGCCTATCATTGCAAGCTCTGTTGTTCTGTTCTCCGGATTATCCGTTTTGATCCTCCGCCACACTTTTTCCCCGCCCGACAACGAACGCATGGCCCACCTGTGCGGCCCGATGGACCGCCACATCCGCAGCATCGAAGCGGCGCTGCAGGTCAAGGTGGCGCACCGCTTCGAGCAGTTCCGCGTCGAAGGCCCGAAGGCCAAAGCCCAGCAGGCCATGGAGGTGCTCCAGGCGCTGTACGAAATGGCCAAGCGACCGATTCCCGAGGAACAGGTGCAGCTCATGCTCGCGGGCGACACCGCCCTGCCCGCCAGCAGCAGCGACGACGCGCCCGCCATGCAGACCCGGCGTGGCGAGGTGCGCGGGCGCACGGCCAACCAGGCGCGCTACCTGGAGAACATGGCGGTCCACGACATCACCTTCGGCATCGGCCCGGCCGGCACCGGCAAGACCTACCTCGCCGTGGCCTGCGCGGTGGACGCGCTGGAGCGCAGCGCGGTGCAGAAGATCGTGCTCACGCGCCCGGCCGTCGAAGCGGGTGAAAAGCTCGGCTTCCTGCCCGGCGACCTGGGCCAGAAGGTCGACCCGTACCTGCGCCCGCTGTACGACGCGCTGTACGACCTGATGGGCTTCGACAAGGTGCAGAAGGCCTTCGAGCGCCAGCAGATCGAGATCGCGCCGCTGGCCTTCATGCGCGGTCGCACGCTCAACCACGCCTTCGTGATCCTCGACGAGGCGCAGAACACCACGCCCGAGCAGATGAAGATGTTCCTCACCCGCATCGGCTTCGGCTCCAAGGCCGTGGTCACTGGCGACGTGAGCCAGATCGACCTACCGCGCACCCAGTTGTCCGGACTGGTCGACGCCGAACGCGTGCTCAAGCGCGTGCAGGGTCTGGCCTTCACCCGCCTGACCAGCGCCGACGTGGTCCGCCACCCGCTGGTAGCGCGCATCGTCGACGCCTACGACGCGCGCGGCCAGGGCCCCGAGCCCGGCCCCGCCGCCCCGCGCCGCGCCC
>NZ_BSPB01000088.1:0-7889 GCF_030160815.1 Hydrogenophaga electricum
TGTTCATCCGGGGGGATTCCTCTGAGAGTTCTGAAGCGTCGTAACTCCAGTCTCCCAGACCCTTCCGGGTGAACAACCTATTGAGACATCACAGCTAACGCACAGTCGCGGCGTCTCTTTTTCCATACGCCCTGTCAAAGTTGACAGGGGGTTGTCTTGGCGGCAGAAAAAAATGTTGTAACATCTGCCTTGAGCAAACCGAAAGGCGCGCTCCCCGCTTTTCCTCCCTGAGCGGGTGCCTTAGTGTGTGACAGCAAAAAGGCTTACCGACCCGGCCCCTGGCCGGGTTCTTTTTTGGCGCGTCCAAAGAGGTGCCCGCATCGGCAGTCGGCACGGCTAAACTGGCCCCATGCTCTGGGTCAAGTCCTTCCATATCGTGTTTGTGGCCAGCTGGTTTGCCGGCCTGTTCTACCTGCCGCGCATTTTTGTGAACCTGGCCATGGTGCCCCCCGAAAGCGGGGCGGAGCGTGAGCGGCTGCTGCTCATGGCGGGCAAACTGTTTCGCTTCATGACCCCTTTGGCCTTGCTGGCCTTGGCATTGGGTCTCTGGCTTTGGCTGGGGTACGGGATCGGGCGTGGGCCGGGCAATGGCTGGATGCACGCCAAGCTGCTGGTGGTGCTGCTGCTGCTCGGCTATCACCATGCCTGCTGGCGCCTGCTCGCGAGCTTCCGCAAAGGCGCGAACCGGCGTGGGCACGTCTGGTTTCGCTGGTTTAACGAAGTGCCCGTGGCCTTGTTGGTGGTGGCCGTGATTTTTGTGGTGGTCAAACCGTTCTGACGGGAAGCGCCATGCGGCCGCGTTCATTCGCCTGGTGGCTGGCGCTGGCATTCATTGGGCTTATTCTTTACGCCAGCCTGTACCCTTTTGTGGGCTGGCGTCTGCCTGCTGAGCCTTGGTGGGGCTTTCTGACAGCGCCGCTGTCCCGCTACTGGACGGCATTCGATGTGGTGTCGAATCTGCTGGGGTATGTGCCACTGGGGTTTTTGCTGATGCTCGCAGGACGGCATGCGGCCCGTGTCTGGGTGGTGGGGCTGGCGGCTTGGGCCTTGGGTGTCTTGCTGTCGCTGACGGTCGAGAGTGTTCAGGTGTTCCTGCCGATGCGGGTGCCTTCGAACCTCGATCTGTTGCTGAACAGTGCCGGCACCTTGTGGGGCGTGGGTTTGGCATGGTGGCTGGACCGTCTGGGCTGGCTCCGGCGTTGGACACGGTTGAGAGGGCGTCTGTTCACTGGGCAGGCCAGCGGGTCGCTTGTGCTGCTGGCGCTGTGGCCAGCAGCCTTGTTGTATCCCTCATCGGTGCCGTTCGGGCTGGGGCAGGTGGCCGAGCGTTTGCTGGACGCCGTGCTGATGGGTTCGGAGGCTGTGGGTATGGTGCCGGCAAACGTGTATGCGGAATGGGTACCGTGGAATGAGTGGACCCAAAGGGTCTGTGTGGCGCTGGGGGTGCTGGCGCCCGCCCTGCTGATGTACGCCGAATTGCGGACCTGGGGCCAGCGGTTGCTGTGCCTGCTGGTGGTGATGCTGGCGGGGGGATTGGCGATCACCCTGTCGGCCGCCCTGACCTACGGTCCAGTCCATGCCGGCTCGTGGATCTCGCCAGCGGTGCTGCAGGGGCTGGGCTGGGCTGTGGTGGGGGGCGTGGCGTGTCTGACGCTGCCGCGGCGTGCGGCGCTGGCGGCGCTGGTGATCGGACTGTTGACGTCCTTGGTGCTCCTGAACCGTTCTCGCGGGTTGCCCTACCTGGCCGAGTCTGTGGGTATCTGGGAGCAGGGGCGCTTCATCAGGTTCTACGGGCTCTCGCAATGGCTGGGCTGGCTCTGGCCGTATGGGGTGCTGGGCTTTGGCTTGCAGGCGTTGCTGAGGGGTGGGCGGGGGCGTGCTGAAGGGGGCGGGGACTAGAATTCCTCCCCATGGCTGAAACCAAGTCTTACTACGAACGGCACATCTTCTTTTGCCTCAACGAGCGCGCCAATGGCGAAGACTGTTGTGCCCGGCATCGGGCGCAGGCAGCATTTGATCGATGCAAATCGCAGGCCAAGAGCCTGGGGTTGCTCGGTCCGGGGCGGGTGCGTGTCAACAAGGCGGGGTGTCTGGACCGTTGTGCGGGCGGGCCCATTGCCGTGGTCTACCCGGAGGCGGTCTGGTACAGCTATGTCGATGAATCCGATATCGACGAAATTGTGCAGTCGCATTTGCGTGACGGTGTGGTGGTCGAGCGGCTGCTGACCCCGCCGGACGTTGGCCGTTGATGGTCGGCCCATGAATGCGCAGACCGAACTGTTGACGCAGCCGGGACCTTCTGGATTGTTGGAGGTTGCGGTGGACCGTCCCGCCGCAGTGCCGCTGGGTGTGGCGGTCATTGCCCACCCCCACCCGCTGCATGGCGGGGCAATGTCCAACAAGGTGGTTCAGACCCTGGCCCGAGCCTTTGTGCAAGCAGGCTGGACGGCGGTTCGCTTCAATTTTCGGGGGGTCGGGGATAGCGCCGGAGCGTACGACGAGGGGCGGGGTGAGCTGGACGATCTGCTGTCGGTGGTGCAGGCCCAGGCGCCGACCGGCCCCCTGGCCTTGGCCGGCTTTTCGTTTGGCGCTTTTGTAGCCAGTCATGCGGTAGCCAGACTGCATGCCGAGCGCGATCTGCGCGAGGTTGTGCTGGTCGGGGCCGCTGCCAGCCGGTTCGACGTGGCGGCAGTGGCGCCGGAACTTCATGAACGCACATTGGTCATTCACGGCGAGCAGGACGATACCGTGCCCCTGTCTGCGGTGATGGACTGGGCGCGGCCTCAAGTTCTGCCGGTGCTGGTGGTGCCTGGGGGTGGGCATTTTTTCCATGGGCAATTGCCCTTGCTCAAGGACCTCGTGCTCCGGCATTTGCGCGCCTGATCTTTGGGCTCAGGCGCTGTTTCCGTTTCTTTTTTTCTTGGGTCCGATGTTGTTGCGCCGCCTGATTGCTTTTGTTTCTCTGTCTCTGTGTGCTGCCCTGGTGTGGGCGCAGACGCCCCAGCCACCAGAAATTGCGGCGCGTGCCTATCTGTTGCTGGATGTGACGTCGGGTCAGGTGCTGGCCGCCAAGGACCCGGATGCCGCTGTGGAGCCTGCGTCGCTGACCAAGCTGATGACGGCCTACCTGGTTTTTGATGCGTTGCGGACCAAGAAACTCAGTTTGGCCCAGACCTTGCCGGTCAGTGAGCGTGCATGGAAGATGCCCGGATCGCGCATGTTCATCGACCCGAAGATGCAGGTGCCGGTGGAGGATCTGCTCAAGGGCATGATCGTGCAGTCGGGCAACGATGCCACGGTCGCGCTGGCCGAGGGGGTGGGTGGCACGGTCGAACGGTTCGTGGAAATGATGAATGCCCAGGCCAAGGCATTGGGCATGAATGCGACGAGCTATCAGAACCCGGAAGGTTTGACGGCGCCGGGGCACACCACCACCGCCCGGGATCTGTCGGTGCTCGCGACGCGCCTGATGCGCGATTTTCCCGAGTACGTGGGCTATTACGCCATCCAGCGCTACCGTTATCCGGGCACGCCGGCGGCCAACGACACCAATCGCAACCTGCTGCTGTTCCGCGATCCTTCGGTGGATGGTCTGAAGACGGGTCACACGGCGGCAGCCGGCTACTGCTTGGTGGCCACGGCACGGCGCGAAGTGCCGGGGCTGGGAGCGGGCGTGCAGGGTCAGCGGCGCCTGCTCAGCGTGCTGCTCGGCGCTGCCAGCGAAAACGCCCGTGCGGCAGAAAGCCAGAAACTGCTCAACTGGGGTTACAGCGCCTACGAGGCCGTGCGCCTGGCGCCTGCCGACGGGGCGGTGGTCACGCCCAAGGTGTGGAAGGGCAAGGCTGCGCAGGCCCGTCTGGGGCGCGCCGAAGGTGTTGTGGTGTCGGTGCCGGCCGGAGAGGGGGCTGGCTTGAAGACCGAGGTGCTGCGTCCCGATCCGCTGGTTGCCCCCTTGCAGCGTGGCCAGTTGCTGGGTACCTTGCGAGTCAGTCTGGCCAACGGCACGCCCGTGGCCGAAGTGCCCTTGACCGTGCTGGACACGGTGGAGGAAAGCGGCATCTTTGGTCGTGCATGGGACGCACTGCGTCTCTGGATTCAGTGAACGCACAGCCCATTTACCGAGTTTCCGGGATGGGCTTGGGGGCTTTTTCGGGGTCGGTCTTGCGCGAGCGGGACGCCAGGCGGCCTGAGGGGCTCCCCGTCCAGGGCTTCTGCCCGGCAAAAACGCCTCGCTTGCCTGCTCTCAGGCTGCGTGATACATTAGAGGGCTTTTCGGAAATTTCCGAAGGGTTTTCTTTTCTCGTTTCAAACGTTTAGGGACGTTTATCAATGCCAACCATCAACCAGCTCGTGCGCCACGGCCGGGAGGTCGAAAAGACCAAATCCAAAAGCCCGGCCATGGAAAACTGCCCGCAGCGTCGCGGCGTGTGCACCCGCGTGTACACCACGACGCCCAAGAAGCCTAACTCCGCTCTGCGTAAGGTCGCCAAGGTGCGCCTGACCAACGGTTTTGAGGTGATTTCCTATATCGGTGGTGAAGGCCACAACCTCCAGGAGCACAGCGTGGTGCTGGTTCGTGGCGGTCGTGTCAAGGATCTGCCTGGTGTGCGTTACCACATCGTCCGTGGCTCGCTGGACCTGCAAGGTGTGAAAGACCGCAAGCAATCGCGCTCCAAGTACGGTGCGAAGAAGCCCAAGGCCAAGTAATCCTGGTATTCGGTGTTTGGCCGGCCGGCAAGCCGTGTCAAGCGTAGTGACCCCAGGCGCCATGTTGGTGTCGGGTCGAGTAAGTGAGGGCCTTGCTGGGTTCTCGCGGTGTCTGAGAAGGCGCCAGCTGAAGCAAATTTGAGGTGTAGAAATGCCACGTCGTCGCGAAGTCCCTAAACGTGAAATCCTGCCGGATCCCAAGTTCGGCAATGTCGAGCTCTCCAAGTTCATGAACGTGATCATGGAAGGCGGCAAGAAGGCTGTTGCCGAGCGCATCATTTATGGTGCCCTGGAGCAGATCGAGAAGAAGACCGGCAAAGACCCGGTGGAAATCTTCTCGACAGCCATCAACAACGTCAAGCCCATGGTGGAAGTCAAGTCCCGCCGCGTGGGTGGCGCCAACTATCAGGTGCCCGTTGAAGTGCGTCCCGTCCGTCGTCTGGCGCTGTCGATGCGCTGGATCAAGGAAGCGGCCCGCAAGCGCAGCGAAAAATCCATGGCCCAGCGCCTGGCCAACGAGTTGGTTGAGGCCACCGAAGGCCGTGGCGGCGCCATGAAGAAGCGTGACGAAGTGCACCGCATGGCCGAAGCCAACAAGGCGTTCAGCCACTTCCGCTTCTAAGTCCGGCACCACAAGTCAACCCGACCGGCGAGCCCGCAGCACCCGAAAAGGGTGGCGGGCTCTGCCAATTTCAGGAGTATTTTCATGGCACGCACCACGCCCCTCGAGCGTTATCGCAACATCGGTATTTCGGCGCACATCGACGCCGGCAAGACCACCACGACCGAACGGATCCTTTTCTATACCGGCGTGAACCACAAGATTGGTGAAGTGCACGATGGCGCTGCCACCATGGACTGGATGGAGCAAGAGCAGGAGCGCGGCATCACGATCACGTCGGCGGCCACGACCTGCTTCTGGAAGGGTATGGACCTGTCCTATCCCGAGCACCGCTTCAACATCATCGACACCCCCGGCCACGTGGACTTCACCATCGAGGTGGAGCGTTCCATGCGCGTGCTCGACGGTGCCTGCATGGTGTACTGTGCCGTGGGTGGCGTGCAGCCCCAGTCGGAAACGGTCTGGCGCCAGGCCAACAAGTACAAGGTGCCGCGCCTGGCCTTCGTGAACAAGATGGACCGCACCGGTGCCAACTTCTTCAAGGTCTATGACCAGATGCGCCTGCGCCTGAAGGCCAATCCGGTGCCCGTGGTGATCCCCATTGGCGCCGAAGACAACTTCAAGGGCGTGGTCGATCTGATCAAGATGAAGGCCATCATCTGGGACGAGGCTTCCCAGGGCATGAAGTTTGAGTACCAGGACATCCCGGCCGAGCTGACTGCGCAGGCGCAGGAATGGCGCGAAAAGATGGTCGAATCCGCGGCTGAAGCCAGCGAAGACCTGATGAACAAGTACCTGGAAGAGGGTGACCTCTCCGAGGAAGAGATCAAGACGGGTATCCGCGCCCGCACGCTGGCCGTGGAAATCCAGCCCATGCTGTGCGGTACGGCGTTCAAGAACAAGGGTGTGCAGCGCATGCTCGACGCCGTGATCGACTTCCTGCCGTCGCCGGTGGACATTCCGCCGGTGGCCGGCACCGATGATGACGAGAAGGAAGTCAGTCGCAAGGCCGATGACGACGAGAAGCTGTCGGCGCTGGCGTTCAAGCTGATGACCGACCCGTTCGTCGGTCAACTGACCTTTGTGCGCGTGTATTCCGGTGTGCTGAAGAAGGGCGACACCGTTTACAACCCGATCAAGGGCAAGAAAGAGCGTATTGGCCGTATCGTGCAGATGCACGCCAACAACCGCCAGGAAGTGGAAGAAATCCGCGCTGGTGACATCGCTGCTTGTGTGGGTCTGAAGGAAGTGACCACGGGTGAAACCCTGTGCGATCCGTCGGCCATCATCACCCTGGAAAAGATGGTGTTCCCCGAGCCCGTGATCGCGCAGGCCGTGGAGCCCAAGTCCAAGGCCGACCAGGAAAAGATGGGCATTGCGCTGGGTCGTCTGGCTGCCGAAGATCCGTCTTTCCGCGTGAAGACCGACGAGGAATCGGGTCAGACCATCATCGCAGGCATGGGCGAGTTGCACCTGGAAATCATCGTCGACCGCATGAAGCGTGAATTCGGCGTGGAAGCCAACGTGGGCAAGCCGCAGGTGGCCTACCGCGAAACCATTCGTGGCACCGTGGACGAAGCCGAAGGCAAGTTCGTGCGCCAGTCGGGTGGTAAGGGCCAATACGGTCACGTGGTGTTCAAGATCGAGCCGCAGGAACCCGGCAAGGGCTTTGAGTTCGTCGATGCCATCAAGGGTGGTGTGGTGCCTCGCGAGTACATTCCTGCCGTGGAAAAGGGCGTGATCGAAGCCCTGAACACTGGCGTGCTGGCTGGTTATCCGGTGGTGGACGTCAAGGTGACGCTGCACTTCGGTTCGTACCACGATGTGGACTCGTCCGAACAGGCGTTCAAGATGGCTGCCATCTTCGGCTTCAAGGAAGGCTGCAAGAAGGCCCAGCCGGTCATTCTCGAGCCGATGATGGCGGTGGAAGTGGAAACGCCTGAGGACTATGCCGGCAACGTGATGGGCGATCTGTCCAGCCGTCGCGGCATGGTGCAGGGCATGGAAGACATGGTGGGTGGCGGCAAGGCCATCAAGGCCGAAGTGCCCCTGTCGGAAATGTTCGGCTACTCGACGACGCTGCGTTCGGCAACCCAGGGCCGTGCCACCTACACGATGGAATTCAAGCACTACAGCGAAGCGCCGCGCAACGTGCAAGAAGCCATCATTTCGGCCCGCGCCAAGTAAGCGCTCTCCCGCATTGCACCGCTGCCGCGGTGAGACTCCCTCTCAAGGAGCCCACCTGCGGTCCGGCAAAACCGGGTCCGCAGTGGTTGCTGGGGGTGAGGTGCTTGGCAGGAATTTTTTGTCTTCGGCGCCTTTTCAGGTTGACCTGTTGCCCGTGGCAGGTCTGTGCCGGAGACGTTAAACCTACACGGGCGTTGTTCTTTACTTATTGAGGTATTTGCAATGGCAAAGGAAAAGTTCGAGCGGACCAAGCCGCACGTGAACGTGGGCACGATCGGTCACGTGGACCATGGCAAGACGACGCTGACGGCGGCGATCACCACGGTGCTGTCGCGCAAGTTCGGTGGTCAGGCCAAGGCCTATGACCAGATCG
>NZ_BSPB01000089.1:0-7837 GCF_030160815.1 Hydrogenophaga electricum
GCTTCAAGTGCCAACCAAACAAGTCATCTGCCGCAGACGCTGATCGGAAGGTAGTGCTTTCACTCGAAAACGCTGAATTTCAACAGCCTGTTAGGGCGCGAGGCGCTCGCGCAGCCAGTTGCCCTCGGCCTGGCGGGTGTAGCGCAGCCGGTCGTGCAGACGGCTCTTGCGGCCTTGCCAGAATTCCCAGCGATCGGGCACCAGGCGGTAGCCGCCCCAGTGTGGCGGGCGCGGCGGTTGCAGCAGGAACTGGGCGCCGTATCTGGCGGCGTTGCTCACCAGCACGGCGCGGCTGTCGATCACCTCGCTTTGCGGGCTGGCCCAGGCTCCGATCCGGCTGTCCAGCGGGCGGCTCTGGAAATACGCGTCGCTTTCTTCGGCGCCGACCTTTTCGACCAGGCCTTCGATGCGCACCACACGTTCCAGCTCCGCCCAGTGGAACTGCAGCGCGGCGTAGGGGTTGCCGGCCAGTTGCTGGCCCTTGCGGCTCTGGTAGTTCGTGTACCAGACGATGCCCCGCGCGTCGTAACCCTTGATCAGGACCACGCGGGTGCTGGGGCGCAGGTCGGCACCCACGGTGGCCAGGGTCATGGCATTGGGTTCGGGCACCTCGCTGTGAATGGCCTCGTTCAACCACTGATCGAACTGCTGCAGCGGGTCGGCACGGGATGCGGACTCGCTGAGCTCGGCTTTTTCGTAACTTTTGCGCAGATCGGCGATGTTCATGGCAGGTGATGGTGAGCGTGCAGGGCGGTCAGGGGGTGGCCGGTTCAGCCAGCTGCAGCAGGCGGGCCAGGGCCCGGTCTTCGATGCCGTGGGCGAGCAGGCCTTCGTGGGTGCGCCGGGCGTATTCCTGCGTGGAGCCGTAGCGGCCGCGGGCGCGGGCGAAGATGTCGCGGTACTGCTCGCTGTCGAGCGGACCGGTGTAGCTCGGGCTGCGGCGGGACAGCGTGAACGCCAGCGCGCGCACCGGGCCTTGTGCCGTGTCGCACAGCAGCCATTTGGGGTCGTAGACCGGGTTGGGCATTTCGCGGGCCCAGAGCCGGGGCATGGTCGCTTCCACTTCGTCGTGCGGCAGCCGCAGCGCCAGGCCGGTGCAACTGCCGCCGGGCATGAGGGCAAAGACCAGGCCGGGGCAGTCGGGGGTGCCGCGGTTGACGCGGCTCCACATCTGCAGGCAGCGGTGGTGGCCATGCACACGGGCCATACGCGATTCGGCCGCTGCAAACTCGGGGCGCCACACCAGCGAGGCGTACCCGAACACCCACAGGTCGGCGCGCGGCCCGAGGCTGCGCCATTGCGCAAGGGTCTGCGCCATCATCGCCGCGCCGTCGCGTTCGGCAGGCACCCAGGTCGTGGGGCGGGGCTGGCGCGGCGCGGGTGGGGCACGAAGGGTGTCGGATGCGGGCATTTACAATCGCCTGTTGGCCGTCAGACTTTTTTATTCATGGGCGGCAGGTTCGGCGGGTTCGCCGGATCGGGTGTTTTCCGCAGCGGGAGTCCTGCTGCCCTCATTATTCTGCAAGGAGTTTTCTGCATGTCTTCCCAAGATAACGATCAGGACATCCGCGTTGTCGCCGTGGTGCTGATTTCGGCCATTTTGCTGGCGGTGGGCCTGGCGGTCGGTGTGGGTATTCACAAGGTCCGCTCGGGTGGGGCGGTGGCGGACGCCGGTGCCGAGGCTGCACCCGCGGTGGCCGTGGTCGTGACGGAAACCGTGGTGGCTCCGGCCCCGGCGGCGGTGGGTGACGATGCGGCCGTGGTGATCGAAAACGGCGTGGTGAAGTTCTATTTCGCCTCCGGCAAGGCCGATCTGGCGGCGGGCGCCGTGGACGCGCTGGCCGATGCCATCGCTGCAGCCAAAGCAGGCAAGAAGCTGGTGATCTCCGGTTTCCACGACAGCACGGGCAGCCAGGCGCAGAACGCCGAGCTGGCCAAGCAGCGGGCCCAGGCGGTGCGCGATACGCTGGTGGCCGCGGGCGTTCCCGAGTCCAGCGTCGAACTGCTCAAGCCCGAAGAGACCACCGGATCGGGCAACGCGGCCGAAGCTCGGCGTGTGGAAGTGCTGATCGCCGAATAAGCTGCAGCGCTCCCAGAAAAAAGCCCGGCAACTGCCGGGCTTTTTTTGCGTCAACCGCAGCGGGGGGTGCTCAGCGCAGCCCTTGCCCGGTCTGCTGGTCGTCGCGCTGGATCAGCTCGATCTTGTAGCTGATCTCTATGTTTGCCTTCATTTTTGAAATCCATATAAATCAATAACTTATTGAAATAATGGAGGCTGAGAGAAGCCTCGGAAGCACCCACAGACGCCACAAAATGGCGGCTGAAACTCAATCAGATCATGCGATGATCCATCTCGTTGAGACGATGGAGATGTGGCATGGCAAAACCCAGACTCAAGCCATCCGGGAAGTGGGAAATCGGGCTGAGGCACCCCTCGCTCCCGAACGGGCGCAAGTACTTCACGTTCGACACCGAGGCCGAGGCCATTGCTTACGGACAGCAGTGGAAGCTGATGAAGCACGCGGACATCCCGCCGCCGGCAGAACTGACTGCCCCCACGTCTCCCGGCGACGGTGTGCGCTTGATGCGCATTCTTGGTGAGTGGTCGGACAGCGGTTTCGCGGCGCCTTCGCAAATTCTCACGCTCAAGACACTGACGCGCGAGGTGGGTTCGGTGCGGTTCTCGGACGCCAATTACAAATGGCTGACCGGCTATCTCCGTTCCCTGAAGGTGGAGAAAAACCTGTCTCCTTCGTCCATCAAGCACCGCATTCAGGCGCTGAGCCGGGCCATTGACGAGTACCTGCGGCACAACGTGAACGTCAAGATCAGCAACCCCGTGAAGCTGCTGCCCAAGGGCTACTCGACTTATACCGACGTCGATGCCCAGATGGCGAAAGCCAAGGGCGGCAAGATGAAGGTGAACGTGGCGCGCGACAGGCGCCTGCTGCCAGGGGAGCACGAGAAGATCGTGGCGGTGCTGTCGGGCTATGAGCGGCCGGATCGCTCGCGCGGCCTCGAACTCAAGGGCGGCGATGCGCTGTTGACCTTGTACTTGCTGATCCTGAACACGGGACTGCGGCTCAGGGAGGCATACACCCTGACCCGGGGCCAGATTGACATGCAGAACAAGGTGATCCATGCCAAGGAGACCAAGCAGTGGCGTGGGAAGATTTCTTATCGAGATGTCCCGATGCGTCCCGAAGTGCATCAGGCGCTCTCCTCGTACTTTGCATCGCGTCCACCGTTTGAGCCCGACGCACACCTCTTCCCTTTCCTCAACGAGGAGGGGGTCGAGGAAGGGAAAAAGGGCTTGGTGCGTACCAGTCAACGGCTGTCATTCCGTTTCAGGATCGCCTTCGAGTACATGGACATTGTTGGCCTCCATGAACACGACCTGAGACACGAAGCGACATGCCGATGGCTGGAGCTGAAAGACAAAGACGGGCGCGATCTGTTCCGACTGGAGGAGCTGAACAAGATCATGGGATGGAAGCCGGGCTCGGTGATGGCCCAGCGCTACGCCAGCTTCAGGGGCGTGGACCTTGCGCAAAGGCTTTGGCCGGCACCGGAAGCGGTGGAGGCGTCTGTCGCCGGGGCTTGATCGGTATGTCCAGGCGCGGCACCGACTTTCGTGCGTTGAGGTCCTGGCGCCGCTCTTCCGCCTCTTTCCGGGCGCGGTCGGCAATGTAGGCCAGCAGGTCGGCCTTCACGTAGATCCAGCCGCGGCCGAATTTCATCCCCGGCAGCTCGCCGGTTCGGGTCAGTTCCTCGATACGTTGCTCGGTGCAGTGCAGGAGTTCGGCGCACTGTTCGGCGTTGATCGTTTCGTCAGTCATGCGGCACCGCCCTGCTGATGGTGCTCGCGACGCTCGGGCGCATCGAACACCATGAAGCTGCTGCCTACCCACGCGCCGTTCTTGACTTTGTGGTGTGCCGCGTTCTCGCTGCAACCGATGACTTCGACGAAACGCTTGATCGGCGCTTTTCGGCTGCGGCCCAACCCAAGATTTGGCCGTGAGGGCTCAAGCGCGTTCACCATCCAGGTCATTCCAGTGCCCTGCCAGCATCGGCCGACTTGGTCGACGCCAATGGAGTCTTACCTTTGGCATCTCCTCGCCGGAATCCTCGGTCCCTGGCCATGAACGTTGCCAGCATGTGCGGAATCAGCGTCAGAGCATCCGTCGCCTCGCCATAGGTCTGAGCGTGCAGAGCGGCGTAGCGATCCAGCTCGGCTTTCAGGTCGGACGGACAAGAGAAAGTCAGCTTGACGCTTTCGGTCTTGGGCAGGGGTCCCAGGCGTAGCCTTGTGCTCGTGCTCACCGTTGCGCTCCTCGAACAAAGAACAGTGGCTGGTATGGCCGCAACACCAGGTCTCGGTTGACGATGACGCGCATGGGCAAACCCGGTCGCGCGGTCAGTGTCGGTTGGATGTTCAGGTTGCGGCGGGTCACCTCCTGGCCGATCTGGTTCACGCTGTCCTGAAGGCTGTCGCGCCCAGCGATCACGATGCGGTTGCCGTCCTGCCGGTTCTCGGGCGCGGCCAGCTCAGCGCCGATGCCCAGCAACGAGGTCAGCGCGGCGCCTGCAAAGACGCGATCCCAGTGCCAGTCCACGCCGTCTTCGAGTCCGGCACGGCCAGAAGGATCGGAGCCCACGAGGTTGTCCAGTGTCAGGGAGGATGTGTCGGGCAGGATCACCCGGTTCCACACCACCTGCACTCGGCTCTGGCCATAGCTCACCTGGCTGTTGTAGCGGCCAAGGATGCGTGAGCCCTGCGGGATCAGCAGGTGCTTGCCGGTGGCAGTGTCGTAGACCGGCTCGGTGACCGTGGCGATCACGTCGCCGGGCAGGTCGGACTGGATGCCGGTGACCAAGGCACCGGCGATCACCGTGCCCGCCATCACCTGGTACGGCGAGGCGGGCAGTTTCAGCGAGCCGGAATTGCGAGTTTCCGTGGAAGCGGTTTTCTGGAAAGCCTCCTTCTGGTCTTGCCGGTTCTGTGACGCCGTGGCGTCGGCA
This sequence comes from Hydrogenophaga electricum, assembly GCF_030160815.1. NCBI lineage: Bacteria > Pseudomonadati > Pseudomonadota > Betaproteobacteria > Burkholderiales > Comamonadaceae > Hydrogenophaga > Hydrogenophaga electricum. The sequence continues at coordinate 5,023 of NZ_BSPB01000089.1, forward strand.
CCGCTGGGCTGTGCTGGCATGGACGCAGGGCCAGCCGTCATGGGGTCAAAACCCGCCATGCCGCTGGGCACCGAGCTCTGGGTGCCAGGGGCCGCAGCGGTCGGCGCAGCAGTTGCCGCGCGCTGCGAACCATTGCGAAAAAACACGGACGCAGCAGCAGCCTGCTCGGACTCCTTGCGCCGGGCGTCGCGCTCTGACGCGGCAGGGTCGTGTCCCGGTGGCGAATAGCTCGGGAGCACCGGCTGTTGCGACTTGACGATGGCTGGGCCCAGGTCGCCGGGCAGGGGTGGCCCCAACTCTGACACCGGTACCGAGGCAGGTGGCGGCAGCTTGGAGTAGTCCGCCGGCAACTGCCCCAGGCCTTCGGAGCGCGAGACGCGATCGACGTTGAACAGCTCGGCGGGCTCGCTGGACTCACGACGGGTCTTGGGCTGCAGCGACCAGACCGTTGCCCCCAGCACACCCAAGGCCAGCAGACCCGCCAGCAGCGCAAGGCTGCGGCGATTGAGCCGGGTCACCGGTCGCGGCTGGGCGCGCAGCGCCATCGATTCGGGCGACACTTTGGCCGCTGCAGGGCGGCCGGGCGCACCCGACTGTGCGGGGTCGTGCATGAACATGTTCAGTTCCTCCGAGAGGTCGGTGGCCATCCGTCCGTGCGCTCGATGCGGACCACGTCGCCCTTGTCAGCACCCAGCCGCAGTTCTGCCGCACCAAACAGGCGGTCGACGATGTAGTAAGGCGAGCGGAAGCGGTAGTTCACCAGCTGTCCGTCGCCCTGCGCGCCGATGACGAACAGCGGCGGCAACTCACCTTGCGCGATGCCGGCCGGGAACTGGATGTAGACCTTTTCGCCATCGTCAAAGGCCCGCAAGGGCTTCCAGGGCGGCGTGCTGCCGCTGATCGCGTAGCGGAAGCGGATGCGCTCCAGCGACAGCCCTGCGTCCACCGGTGCGGCCGTCTGCGCGGCCTGGGCCTGCCGTTGCAAGGCCAGCATGCGGTCCTTGGGGTAGTCCCAGGACACCGAGGCCATCCACGCCTTCTCGGTCGAGGTCAGCTCGATCAGGTAGGTGCGCCGGTTGGTGGTGACGACCAGGTTGGTCTTGAGGCCGGTGCGCACCGGCTTGACCAGCACGTTCACGCGCAGCGCATCGCCGGCTCCGCTGGACGTGTCGCCCACGATCCAGCGCACCGTGTCGCCGGCTGCCACCGTGACCAGCTCTTCGCCCGCCTGCAGCGAAATCACCGTCACGCGCCCCGGCGCTGCGTAGACCTGGTACAGCGCACCGTCGGTGTAGGGCCAGATCTGGATCGCGTTGACGTAGCCCTCCCGCGTCGGTGCGACCCGGGCCTCTTCGTTGGCCCTTGACACCCGCAGCCGTTCGTCCACGGGCTCGGACACGGGCGGCTTGTCCTGCGCTGCAGGCAGTGGCTTCATCTGCGAGGGCATGGGCAGCACCTGCGGTACCGCGACCACCTCTACCGGCTGGGGCGGCTCGGGCAGGGGCTGCGCCATCACGGGCTCGTCCAGCGGGATCACGGGGGGCGGCGTGCCTTGCGACGCGCAACCGATCAGGGTGGCGGCAACGGCGATCGCACTGGAGAACAGGCGCAGAGTCGGGTTCGGGGTGTTCATGGGTTGCTTCCTTCGTTCGCATCCAGTTCGCGGCTCCAGGACAGGCCGTTGACGTAGATGCCCAGGGGGTTCTTGCGCAGGCGCTGCTCGGTGCGCGGCGTCTGCAGCACGGTCGAGACCACGGCTGTCCACCGCTCGGTGCCGGCTGGTGCGCCGTTGACGAAGCGCTGCTCGGTCCAGCGCACGTTGAACGAGGCATCGCTGGCGCGGACCACGCTGGTGATCTGCACCGTTGCCGACTCCTTGCCCACCCGCACGAACGGGTCGTTGGTCCGGGCGTATTCGTTGAGCACGGCGGCCCCGCGGTCGGTCGTGTAGTCGTAGGCGTCCAGCCAGTTCTGCCGCACCACGATCGGGTCGATGGACAGCGAACGCACCAGCGTCACGAAGCGGGCCAGGTGGTGCGCGATCTGCGCATCGCCGGGGCGGTAGGGTGAGGCGGCTTCGCCCACGGTGCGCACCTGACCTGCCTGATCCACCTCCACCACGTAGGGCGTCACGATGGACTGCGCCGAGCGCCAGACCAGACCACCGGCCATCAACAAGGCCAGCGACAGACAGCCAAAGGCCATCAGGCGCCAGTTGCGGGCCTGCACGCGGGCCGATCCGATGCGCTCGTCCCAGGCCTGTGCGGCCGATTGGTAGGGGGTGGCAGGCTGCGGCGTGTCGGCATAGCGCACCTGCGGTCGTTTGAATCGCATGCTGGGTTCTCCTCAGGAATCCGAATCACGAAGGCTGGGCCCGCTGCCCGAGCCGCCCCCATCGCCACCGCGCAGGGTGTGCGCGGCCATCGTGGCGGCGTGCCCCATCTGCTGGCGCCGGCGCATGCGCTGCGCCCAGGCGGGCTCAGTGGCTGGGGTCGGGCTGGAGGGCGTTGTGGCGGCCGACTCTGCGCCGGTAGCCGCTGGCGCGGCAGCGTCCGCCACGAAGCCCGAAACCTTGTCCTTCACGGCCTTGGCGCCATCGGCCAGTTTTTGTCCCACCGCGTTGGCGCCTGTGCGGGCCACATTGGCCACACCGGCCCCGGCGGCGCGCAACGGACCGCCCGAGGACGCGGCAGCGCCCGCTTCGTAGGCGGACTTCGCGCTGGCCGCGAGGCCACTGGCTGAACGGGCCGCCAAAGCGCCACTGCCGATCGCGGCCCGTGCAGCGCCGGGCGCCATGCGTGCGCCGGCGGCCACG
>NZ_BSPB01000090.1:0-7803 GCF_030160815.1 Hydrogenophaga electricum
GTTCATCCGGGGGGATTCCTCTGAGAGTTCTGAAGCGTCGTAACTCCAGTCTCCCAGACCCTTCCGGGTGAACAACCTATTGAGACATCACAGCTAGTGCACCGTGCAGACCATGCACGGATCGAAGGACCGCACGATGTGCTGGACGGCCACCGGGGTTTTTTCACCCGGCCTGACCGGGGCGTCCACCAGCGCCTGTTCGAGCGCGCCCGGTGTGCCCCCGGCATCGCGGGGTGAAAAATTCCAGCTCGTGGGCGCGACGATCTGGTAGTTGGCCAGGCGCCCCTGGCGCACCACCAGCCAGTGTCCCAGCGCGCCCCGCGCGGCTTCGGACAGGCCGACACCGTGCCCTTCGTCGGGCAGCTCGGCCGGGACACAGAAGGCCTCGCCGGGACGCAGCGCGCGCAGCCAGTCTTCCATCATCGGCACCACGCGGGCGAGTTCGAGCACCCGCGCCAGCACGCGCGTGAACACGGTGCCACCGTGGCGCGCCACCGCATCGCGCACCAGGGGGTGGCCGCTGGCCAGTTGGCGGGCGATGGCCCCGGTTTCGACCACTTCGCCGGCCAGGCGCGGGGCCTTGTTCCAGGTGTAGGCACCGGGCTTGTCGGGCTCGGGCCGGGTCAGGCCCGAGAGCGGGTGCAGCGGCGTGCGGGCATCGGCCAGCCAGGCGTGCGTGGCGTCTTCGGTGATGCCCCGCGGGTTGAGCACCTCCAGCGCCTGCGACGCCGCGCGCCAGAGCCCGCGCGCGAGCGCGAAGCCGCCGTCGGGCTGGGCGTAGGCGCCGTAGCTCAGGTAGCGCCCGGGCCCGGGGCCGAGCGCCTGCAACCCCAGGTCGGGCACCAGACTCAGGAAGAAACGCAGGTCACCCGCCATCGGGGCCTGGGCGTGCCAGTCCCACAGCGCGGCTTCGCTGTCGAGCGCGGTGAAGGCCTCCAGCGGCGTGGCCAGCAGCTCGCGCTCCAGAAAGGCGCGGAACTCGCGCACCCGCGCCAGCAGGCGCACGCGCTCGGCCGCGTCGATGGGCCGGGTCGATCCGCCCGGCTCCACCGACTGGGTGTGGGGCCACTTGCCACCCAGCGTGCCCAGCAGCGTGAGCCAGCGCTGGCGCGCGGCGGTGGCGGCACGCACCTGCACACCACGATCGGGCGCGAAGCGGTTGACCGCCTCGGCGTGCCAGGGCCGGTCGGCATAGACCGGGCGGGCGAAGTCGGGCATGAAGAACAGGTAGAAGTGCGTGAGGTGGTCGGCCAGGTTTTCGGTCGCCAGGATCAGGTTGGTCGCGTGCTGGCCGTTGGGCGGCATGACCAGCCCGCCCAGGTCGGCCAGCGCGCGCGCGGCGGCGACCGACTGCGAGACCGAGCAGATGCCGCAGATGCGCGGCACGTAGACCAGCGCGTCGTGCGGTGCCTTGCCTTGCAGGATCTGCTCGAACCCGCGGTACATGGTGGCGTTGACCTGGGCCGAGCGCACGCGGTCACCCGCGATCTCCAGCGCGACTTCAAGGTCGCCTTCGACGCGGTTGAACGGGCCGACCAGAAGACGGCCCGCCTCGCGCCCGGCGTCGCTCGGTGTCGTCATTTCAACCTCGTTTTGCGGATGGCCGGTTTGACCACCAGGTGGTCGGCGGTGGCGTTTTCCTTCACGCGCCGGGGCGTCGCGCTCTTGGACAGCGAGGCCAGCGCGACAAACCAGGCCTTGGGCATGTCGGTGGGCAGGCCGATGGGGATGCCGGCGAGCTTGGGCGTTTCATGGAACGGATGGCCGGGCTCCTGGAAGCCCGGCTCGGTGCAGGCGATGCAGGCGTAGCCACCGCGCGTGCAGGAGCCTTCGCCGTTCCACAGCCGCGTGTTGCAGTCGGCATGCACCTGGGTGCCCTTGCAGCCCATGTGCTCCATCATGCAGCCGAGATCGGACGGCTTTTCGGCGCTGGCCTTGAACTCGTAGTACTCGTTGCGCGTGCAGCCGTGGTGCACGAGCTGGTCGGCGTAGAAACGCGGCCGGCCCAGCGGGTCGAGATCGGCGGGCGCCAGCTCCCCCGCGGCCAGCGTCATCAGCGTGTCGACCACCCAGCCGGGGTGCGTGGGGCAGCCGGCCACGTTGATCACCGGCAGCCCCCCGGCGGCGCGGAAATCGGCGCCCAGCAGCCCCCCGGGTTGGTCGTCGTCGTACTGCAGGCCGCAGGCATCGGTGGGGTTGTCGCCGCCGGCGGTGATGCCGCCCCAGGCGGCGCAACTGCCGATGGCGACCACATGGCGCGCGCGGGCAGCGAGCTCGCGCACCCAGTGGATCATGGGCAAGCCGGTCCCGGCCAGCATGTGGAAGCGCCCGGTGCCGTTCGGGCCGCGCAGCAACGAACCTTCGACGCACAGGGCGTCCAGCCGCGTCTGGCCGTCGAGCACCGACTGCAGCAGGGCCAGCACCTCGTCGCCGCTGCCCAGCGACAGCGAGGGGTGCCAGAGCAGGTGGATGCCGGCGTCGCGCAGATGGCCCTGAAAGTCGGGGGTGTCGGCACACAGCAGCGACATGCTGCAGCCGCCGCAGCCCCCACTCTGCAGCCACAGGACGTTGAGCGGCAGATGCCCGCTCATGGCCTTGCCCCACCCCGTGGCGGCCGGCGCCGATCACGCCCGGGTCCGTCGGAGCGGGACGGCGAGGTGGCGACTTTCAGCAGCCGGGCCGAGGCCCGCGCGGAGACCGTGTGGGCGATGCTCATTTTTCCAGCCCGAAGCGTTGCATCTTGGCCCGCAAGCCGACGCGGGACAAACCCAGTTCGGCGGCGGTGCGGGTCTTGTTCCAGCGGTGGCGCAACAGGGTCTCGCGCAACACCATGGCCTCGATCACGTCCAGCCGCTCGGTCAGGGTGCCGTTGGCAGGCAACGCCGACACCAGATCGCCGCCGCCGACCGCCCGCCCCTGCAGGACCCGCGCCGAGAACGCGCCGGGCGGCAGTTCGATGCCGTCGTGCAAGGCCATGGCGCGGGCGATTTCGTTGCGCAGTTCGCGGATGTTGCCGGGCCAGGGATAGGCCAGCAGGCAGGCCAGGGTCTCGTCGGGCAGGACCGCCCCGGGGTGACCGAGTTCGCGCGCCACGTCCTGCACGATCTGGTGCGCGATGGGCGTGATGTCGGCCACCCGCGCGCGCAGCGGCGGCACGGTCAGCGTGACCCCGGCCAGCCGGTAGTACAGGTCCTCGCGGAACAGGCCGTCGTGCACGCGCTGTTCGAGCTGGCGGTGGGTGGCAGCGATGATGCGCACGTCCACCGGCACCGGCCGCGCCGCGCCCACCGGGCGCACTTCGCCTTCCTGCAGCACGCGCAGCAGCTTGACCTGGAACGCCGGCGAGGTTTCACCGATTTCGTCGAGAAACACGGTGCCCCCGTCGGCGCGCTGGAACAGCCCGGCGTGGTCTTCGTAGGCGCCGGTGAAGGCGCCGCGCTTGTGGCCGAAGAGTTCGGATTCGAGCAGCGTGTCGGGAATGGCGGCGCAGTTTTCCACCTCGAACGGCCCTTCCAGCCGCGGCGATGCGTAGTGGATGGCCCGCGCCAGCAGTTCCTTGCCGGTGCCCGACTCGCCCAGCACCAGCACGGGCAGGTCGTAGCGCGCCGCGCGCTCGGCCATGGCGCAGACCAGTTCGATCGGGCTGCCGGCCGCGCGCACGATGCGCTCGAACCCGAAGTGGTGGCGCGCCTGCACCACCTGGCGCGCGGTGCGCTGGCGCAGCACGCGGGTGCTGGTGCGCAGCTCCAGATCGAGTCGGCTGGTCTGGCGCTGCAGGGTCTGCGCCTCCACGGCGTTGCGCACCGCCTCCAGCAGGTGGTCGGGGGACCAGGGCTTGAGGATGTACTGGTAGATGCCGGCCTCGTTGATGCCGGCAATGATGTCTTCGCTGTCGGTGTAGCCCGAGATGACGATGCGCACCACCTCCGGCCAGCGCTCGCGCACTTCTTTGAGGAAGGCCACACCGGTGATGCCCGGCATGCGCTGGTCGCACAGGATCACGCTGACCGGCTGGCGCTCCAGCAGGCCGCGCGCCTCCTCAGCACTGCTGGCCGTGAAGACGGTGAAGTCTTCGTCGAGCGTGCGCCGCATGGCGTCTTGCGAGCGCACCTCGTCGTCCACCACCAGCACGGTGGGCAGGGCGTCGTGGATCAGGGGAGAAGTCACGGAATTCGGGGGCGTTTGAGGAAAACGGGGGCAGGCCCATTGTAGGGAGCGGCCAGCCTGATCGGCCAGCGTCAGCCCCCGCGCAAGACGCCCACTTCACGGGCCGCCTCGCGCCGCCCGAGGTGGATCGAGAGCCGGGGTTCGAGCACGCTCACCGCCGCCCGGAACTGGGCCAGGCTGCGGGCCGCCAGCATCGCCTCGGCAATGGTGGCGGTGTCGGGACCGAAGTGCTGGCGCAAGCGCAGGAAGGCCTGGCGCTGCAGGCCCAGCACCGCCTCGGCCTCGTCGGCCGACGGTTCGGGTGGCCACGCCGCAACGGGCTCGGCGGGTGCCAGCGGGGCGGCCACCGGCTCGGCAACCGCGGCCGGCAGCGCTGCGGGCACAGGTTCCGGGGCCGGCACGGCGTCGGGTTCGATAAGGCCGCGCGCCCGCAACAGCGCCAGGTGTTCCGGCAGATCGGGCAGCCCCAGTGCCGACAACGCTGCCACGCCGTCGCGCCCCTTGACCAGGATGAGCACGCGGCGGGTCACCGGCGACAGGCCCGCCTGGCGCAGGCCGATTTCGGCCCGCCCCGCATCGGTTTTGCGAAACACCGGAATCGCCATGCCGTCTCCTCGTGATCTTCTGTCGACTGCGCTTGCCGTCCGCTGCCGGCGCCTTCGTCGCCGCTGGCGACGCGGCGGCTTCAGCAGATTCTGGGCAACTGCTCGCCACTGAGCCAGTCGACCACACGCCGGCCACCGAAGCGGGTGTCCATCTGCACGAAGTGGTGCGGGTCGGTGGTGACCTCGCCGATGCGCGCGGCGCCCGCCCCGAGCGGGTGGGCACGCAAGGCGGCCAGCGCGGCCTCGGCCGCTTCGGGCGCGACGATGGCGATCAGCTTGCCCTCGTTGGCCACGTACAGCGGGTCCAGGCCCAGCAGCTCGCAGGCCGCGTCCACCTGTGGCTTCACGGGAATAGCCGCCTCCTGCAAGCGCATGCCGACACCGGACTGGCGCGCGATCTCGTTGAGCGTGGTGGCCAGGCCGCCGCGCGTCGGATCGCGCAGCACGCGCACCGCGCCGGGCGCGGCGGCCATCAGCTCGGCCACCAGCGTGTGCAGCGCGGCGGTGTCGCTTTCGATGGTGGTCTCGAAGGCCAGCGACTCGCGCTGGGAGAGCACGGCCACACCGTGGTCGCCGATGGTGCCGGAGACCAGGATCACGTCGCCCGCCCGCGCATTCTTGCCACTGACCGACACGCCCGGCGCCAGCAGGCCGACACCGGTGGTGCTGATGAAGACGCCGTCGCCCTTGCCTTTTTCCACCACCTTGGTGTCGCCCGTGACCACCGGCACGCCGGCTTCGCGCGCCGCAGCGCCCAGGCTTTGCACGATGCGCTGCAGGTCGGCCAGCGGGTAGCCTTCTTCGATGATGAAGCTGGCGCTCAGGTACAGCGGCTGCGCGCCCATCATGACCACATCGTTCACCGTGCCGTGCACCGCCAGGCAACCGAGGTCGCCACCGGGGAAGAAGATGGGCGAAACCACGTGGCCGTCGGTCGCCATCACCAGCTGGCCGGCACCGTTGGCCAAGGTGGGCAGCGGCAGCGCCGCGCCGTCGTCGCCCTGGCGCAGGAAGGGGTTGTCCAGCGCGGGCAGGAACAGTTCCTCGATCAGTTGCGCCGCCGCCTTGCCGCCGGCGCCGTGGCCCATGTCGATGCGGCCGTGTCGGATGTCCAGCGGGCGGGTGTAGGTTTTCTTCACGGTGCTGGCCTGGTTCGGCGGGTTCGGGGGCGGGTTGTCGTGGTCGACTCTCATGCTTCGGCCCCTTCGGTGGCGGCCACCACCGGGATATCCCGGAAGCGCCCGTAGGTGTAGTGCGCGGCGCAGGCACCTTCGCTGGAAACCATGCAGGAACCGATCGGGTTTTCGGGCGTGCAGACGGTGCCGAAGATCTTGCAGTCGCGCGGCTCCTTGACGCCGCGCAGGATGGCGCCGCACTCGCAGGCCTTGTTGTCGGGCACGCTGCGGTAGCCCAGGTTGAAGCGCGCCTCGGCGTCGTACTCACGGTACTTTTCGCGGATCTGCAGGGCCGAGTGCGGCATGGTGCCCAGGCCGCGCCACTCGAAGGCCCCGCGCAGTTCGAACACGTCGTCCATCACGGCCTGCGCATTCAGGTTGCCGTGGGGCGTGACGGCGCGGGTGAACTCGTTCTCCACCTCGGCGCGGCCTTCGTTGACCTGGCGCACCAGCATCAGAATGGCCTGCAGCACGTCCAGCGGCTCGAAGCCGGCGATGACGACGGGCTTCTGGTATTCCTGCGCGAACTTCGCGTACGGGTCGGAGCCGATGACCACGCTCACATGCGCCGGGCCGACGAAGCCTTCGATCTCGGCCGTTTCGTGCGAACCATGGCCCCCACGCTCCCCTGCTTCGCATGGGTCGCTGCCCCCCGAGGGGGCTGACCCAGCTGGGGGCGGACCGGCACGGGGTCGGCCACCATCGAGGATCGCGCGGATCGCGGGTGGCGTGAGCACGTGGCTGCACATCACGCTGAAGTTCTTCAGGCCTTCACGCGCCGCATCGCGGATGACCAGCGCCGTCGGCGGCGTGGTGGTTTCGAAGCCGATGGCGAAGAAGACCACCTGCTTTTCCGGGTTGTCGCGCGCCATCTGCAGCGCATCGCCGGCCGAATAGACCATGCGGATGTCGCCGCCGCGCGCCTTGGCCTTGGTCAGCGAGAGGCCGCCGGAGGCCGGCACGCGCAGGGTGTCGCCGTAGGTGCAGAGGATCACGTCGTGCTGCAGCGCCAGCTCGATCGCCAGGTCCACGCGGCCGATGGGCAGCACGCAGACCGGGCAGCCCGGGCCGTGGATCATGCGCACGTTGGGCGGCAGCAGCTCCAGCACGCCGTAGCGGCTGATGGCGTGGGTGTGGCCGCCGCAGAACTCCATGAAGCGGTAGTGGTGATCGGGCTTCACTTCGGCGGCAATGCGCTCGGCGATGTGTTTCGCCAGCGCCCCATCGCGGAATTCGTCGATGTATTTCATGGCTGAACCTCCGCCGTGCGCGACTGCATTTCAGCGAACAGGGCCAGCGTCTTCTGTGCCTCTTCAGGGTCGAGCAGGCCGATGGCATGGCCCACGTGCACGATGACGTAGTCGCCCACGTTCGCTTCGGGCACGAGGGCGATGGAAATGGGCTTGCGGATGCCGCCCAGCTCGACCAGGGCCTGGTCGTGGGCGCGCTTTTCCACCAGCAGCGCGGGAATGGCTAGGCACATGAAACGGTCTCCTCAACGTGGGGTTCTGCTTGGGGGGTCTGAACATGCTGCGCGGCCACCCAGGCCTGGCCCAGGGCCAGACCGGCGTCGCCGCAGCCTGGGGCGCCGGGCAGGTACACCGCCAGCCCCGCAGCCGCCAGCCGCCGCACCACGCGCTCGCGCAGGATGCGGTTGAAAAAGCAGCCACCACCGAGCACCGCGGTGGTGGTGCCGGTGCGGCGAGCGGCATCGGTCAGCCAGGCAGCCAGCGCGTCGGCCAGGCCGAGGTGGAAGCCGGCGGCGGCCGCGTCGGTGTCGGTGGCGTCGAACAGCGGTGCCAGCAAGGGGCGCAGGTCCAGCACGCCCGCACGGTCGGCGCGGGCGCCGGGCAGTG
>NZ_BSPB01000091.1:0-7616 GCF_030160815.1 Hydrogenophaga electricum
GCCTACTACAACGCCCGCAGGCCTCACTCGGCACTGGGCTACAAGCCTCCAGCATCCCGGCTCTCCGGGAACAACCTATTGCAACTCAACAGCTAGCTCGCTTGTCCAGGCGCATCACGGAACTGGCTTTGCCCGTTCGCAGGCGCGGCGCCGCTTCCGGGGGAAGCGACGGCGCCGCGCAGGGGGATCAGTTCAGCGCCATGCTCAGCTTGCGGCGGTACTGCGACACCATTTGCGCCTGCGGGTCTTCCTGCACCACGGACTGGCCCGCCAGCTCGATACCGCCCGCGCTCTTGCCGGCGGCGGCCGGGTCGGCCTTGGGCTGAGGCGGGGTCATGAGTTCCAGCAGGCCGATGTAGGTCTTGCGCGGGGCTTCGTCGGCCCACTTCTTGTCGCGCATGATGATTTCCAGCAGTTCGTCGAGTGCCGCCGGCCACTCGCCCATGGCGATGAGCACGCGGCTCTTGGCGAAGCGGGTGTCGAAGTCGCGCTTGTTCTGGCCGATGAGGTCGTCGAACTGTTCCAGCGGCCACTGGCCGCGCGGGTCGGTGCCCACGAATTCGAGCGCGTTGAGCCACTGGGCCAGGGCCTCGAAGCGCAGCGACACGGGGATGCGCGCCAGCGCCGGGGCCAGGGCGGCGGCGGCCTGCTCGAACAGCCCGTGGCTGATCGACTGCTTGATCAGTTCGAAGCGCAGATCGTCGTTGTCCGGCGCCTGGGCCACGGCATGGGCCAGCTTTTCCAGGGCCGAGACGGCGTCGGTGTCGCCCTCGGCGCCTTCGGCCAGCATCTGCTGGGCTTCGTCGGCCTCGGCCAGGGCCGCCAGCTCTTCTTCGCTGGGCAGGTGCTTGTCGAGGAAGGCCTTGACCTGGCCCTCGGGCACGGCGCCCATGAAGCCGTCGACCGGCTGGCCGCCGATCAGCAGCACGCAGGTCGGGATGCTGCGGATGCCGAAGGCGGCGGCGAGCTGCTGCTCCTGATCGGAATCGATTTTGACCAGCTTGAAGCGGCCCTGGTACTCGGTTTCGAGCTTTTCGAGCAGCGGTCCGATGACCTTGCAGGGGCCGCACCAGGGGGCCCAGAAGTCCACCAGCACGGGGGTGTGCATGGAGGCTTCGATGACCTCGGCTTCGAAGTTGGCGATGGTGACGTTGATCATGGCGTGTCGGCGGGCGGGGATGCCCGCGGTCGCAAAACGTAAAATCCGCACTTTACCGGAGCGCCGACGTTCGCGCGCCACCCCCGATTGGCCGCCCCTTGCCGGGCCCCGCAGAAAGCCCTTTCCATGAGCCAGCCCCAGGTCGGCGTCGTCATGGGTTCCAGCAGCGACTGGGACACCATGCAGCACGCCGTGCAGATCCTTCAAGACTTCGGCATCGCGCACGAGGCGCGCGTGGTCTCGGCGCACCGCATGCCCGACGACATGTTTGCCTACGCCGAGGCCGCCGCCGGCCGGGGCCTGCAGGCCATCATCGCCGGTGCCGGCGGCGCGGCGCACCTGCCGGGCATGCTCGCCGCCAAGACGGTGGTGCCGGTGCTGGGCGTGCCGGTGCAGTCCAAGGCGCTGTCGGGCGTGGATTCGCTGCATTCCATCGTGCAGATGCCCAAGGGGGTGCCGGTGGCCACCTTCGCCATCGGTGCCGCCGGGGCCGCCAACGCGGCGCTGTTCGCCGTGGCCCTGCTGGCCAATCAGGATCCGGTGCTGCGCCAGAAACTGGAAACTTTCCGAGCCGCGCAGACCGAAGCCGCGCGCGCCATGACCCTGCCCGTCTGACCCCATGAGCCTCACCCCCTTGTTGCCCGGCGCGCTGAACGACCGTGGCCAGTCCATGACCCTGGGCGTGATGGGCGGCGGCCAGCTCGGCCGCATGTTCGTGCAGGCCGCGCAGGCCATGGGTTACGTCACCGTGGTGCTCGACGCCGACCCGGCCAGCCCGGCCGGCCTGATCGCGCACCACCACATCCGCACCGGTTACGAAGACCCGCAGGGTCTGGCCGAACTGGCGCAGCGCTGTGACGCCATCACCACCGAATTCGAAAACGTGCCCGCCGCCGCGCTGCGCACACTGGCCGCGCAGCGCCCGGTGGCGCCCTCGGCCGACTGCGTCGCCGTGGCGCAGGACCGCATCGCCGAAAAGGCGCACTTCAGCCAGTGCGCGGCCATCAGCGGTGTGCACCCCGCGCCCAACGCCACCATCGAAACCGCCGGGCAACTGGCGGCGGTGGCCGACAACCTGCTGCCCGGCATCCTCAAGACCGCGCGTCTGGGTTACGACGGCAAGGGCCAGATCCGCGTGAAGACCCGTGCCGAGCTGGCTGCCGCGTGGGAACAGCTCGGCCGCGTGGCCTGTGTGCTGGAAAAAATGCTGCCGCTGCAGAGCGAGTGTTCGGTGCTGGTGGCGCGCGGCGCCGACGGCCAGGTGGCCGTCTTCCCGGTGCAGAATAACACCCACCACGACGGCATCCTGGCGATCACCGAGGTGCACGAGGGCGCGGTGCCGGTCGATCTGGCCGCGCGCGCGCAGGCCTCCACCGTCGCCATCGCCAACCACCTGGGCTATGTGGGCGTGCTCTGCGTCGAGTATTTCGTGGTCGACAACGGCCGGGGTGGCAGCGATCTGGTCGTCAACGAGATGGCGCCGCGCCCGCACAACAGCGGCCACTACACGCAGAACGCCTGCGACGTTTCGCAGTTCGAGGCGCAGGTGCGTGCGCTGGCCGGCCTGCCGCTGCCCACGCCGCGCGCGCACAGCCCGGCGCTGATGGTCAACCTGCTGGGCGACCTCTGGTTTCAACCCAACGGCGTGCGCGCCGAGGCCAGCGAGCAACCGGTGTCGCCGCCCTGGGCGCAGGTGCTGGCGCTGCCGGGCACGAACCTGCACCTGTACGGCAAGCTCAGCGCCCGCCCGGGCCGCAAGATGGGCCACCTGAACATCACCGGCGCCACGCTGGCAAAGGTGCGCGGCACCGCGGCGCAGGTGCTCACGCTGCTCGGTCTTCCCGCGCTGGATTGATCGTCTCGCCATGCCCCTGACCCTGAACGCCAGCGGCCCGGTGGCCATCGAGCAGGCCGCGTTGCGCCTGGCTGCGGGCGGCCTGGTCGGCATGCCGACCGAGACGGTGTACGGCCTGGCGGCCGACGCCGGCAACGCCAGCGCGGTGAACGGCATCTTCACCGCCAAGGGCCGGCCCAGCGACCACCCGCTGATCGTGCACATCCCTCCGGCTGAAGGTGGCGACTGGCGCGCGGCGGTGGCACCGCTGGCGCACAGCGTGCCCGACGTGGCCGTGGCGCTGATGCAGGCCTTCTGGCCCGGTCCGCTGACGCTGATCCTGCCGCGCCGGCCCGAGGTTGCCGCGGTGGCGGCCGGCGGCCAGGATTCGGTGGGCGTGCGCTGCCCGGTACACCCGGTGGCGCAGGCGCTGCTGAAGGCGGCCCGCGCGCACGGCGTGCTGGGCGTGGCCGCACCCAGCGCCAACCGTTTCGGGCGCGTCAGCCCGACCAGCGCCGCGCACGTGGCCGAGGAATTCGCCGATCTGGGCGACGATCAGCTGCTCATCCTCGATGGCGGTGTCTGCCCGGTGGGCATCGAATCGACCATCGTGGACTGCTCGCGGGGCGTGCCGGTGCTGCTGCGCCCCGGCATGCTCACCCCGGCGCAGATCGAGGCCGCCTGCGGTCAGCCACTGCGCGAGCGCGACGCCACCGCGCCGCGCGCCTCGGGCACGCTTGAATCGCACTATGCGCCGCGCGCCAAGGTGCGGCTGATGGAGGCCCGGCCCCTGCAGGCCGCGCTGGAGGTGCTGGGCGCCGACGCGAAGCACATCGCGGTGTATGCGCGCGCGCGTCTGAAAGCGGCCCCGGGGGTGGCGGTGCGCCGCATGCCGGCCGATGCCGCTGCCTGTGCCCACGAGCTGTTTGCCGTGCTGCGCGAGCTGGACGCCACCGGTGTCCGCCTCATCTGGGTGGAGACGCCCCCCGGGGACACGGCCTGGGACGGTGTGCGCGACCGCCTGCAGCGCGCGGCCGCCTGACCACCGCCTGTCGCCCTGAGCGACCTTCGGGGTGCCGGACACCCCGCCCGGGACTCAAGAATGGCCCACCGTTGCCGAAGAGAAGGGCGGGATGGAGGGTGCTGCGCCCGGGTGGGCGGGTGCCTGCGCCGGCTCCCATCTCTTGAACGTCTCCAGTGCCATGAAAAACAACCAGTTTGTCCATTCCCGCCAGTCCGATGCCCTGGTGATCAACGACGACACCGTACACCAGTACTACAACACGGTGCAGTCCGACGTCGGCTCCGACCGGCTGCTCGACGACGCGCTGGACCGCCGCCGCGAACGCGGACTGGCGCAGCGCCGCCGCCAGCCCTGGCTGTGGGTTGGCGCGGTGGCCGCGATCGCTGTGGCGCTGGTGGTGCTGCTCGCCTGACAGCTTTCGCAACGGGGTTCGGGCGGCCGCTCAGTGGGCGGCGCTGGCCGTCCACTCCAGCAAGGCGTCCAGGGCCGGGCGCCCGGCCCCCGCGTTCGGGTGGTTGATGATGCCCACCACCGCATACCGCTGCCCATCCTGGGCCTGCACATAACCGGCGATGCCGGTCACGTCGCGCAGCGTGCCCGTCTTCACCCGCGCATTGCCGCGTGCGGCGCTGCCGGGCCCCTGGGCCAGCCGGGCGGCCGTGCCGTTCACGCCGGCGATGGCCAGCGACTGCACAAACGTCTGGCCGTTCGGGTTGTTGGCTGCGTGGCGCAGCAATTGCGCCAGCGACTCGGGGGTGATGCGTTCGTCGCGCGAGAGGCCCGAACCGTTGTTGAGCACCGGCGCCGAGTATTTGAGGCCGAAGGTGTTGACCCACCAGGTGCGCAGCACTTCGCGCGAACGCTCGAACCGGCCCGGCCGGATCGGTTGCAAGGGGCCACGCGGTGCGGTGGCGCTGTCCAGGCGCGGGGGCGCCAGCCGGCCCAGGGTCAGGAACACCTGCTGGGCCATCACGTTGTTGCTCCACTGGTTGACGTCGGTGATGATGTCCGACAGGGGCAGCGAGCGCGCTTCGTGCAGCAGGCGCACCCCGGGCGGTGTGGCGCCGGTGCGCACCTTGCCGGTGATCAGCCCGCCGCTGGCCCGCCACAGGCCTTCGAGCGCGCGCGCGGCGTAGGAGGCCGGGTCCTGGTAGGCCACGGGCCAGATGCGCTCGCCGCAGCCCGGCGGGTAGCGGCCCTCGAAGCGGATGGCGTTCGGGTTGTCGAAGCGGCCCTGCAGGTCGCCGCGCCAGTCGCCGCAGCCCTTGCCCCGCGCCAGCGGCACGGTGGCGTCGATGGCCAGGCCGGCCAGGGGCGGTTCGCTGCTGACGCGTGCCACGCCGGCCTGGGCATCGGGCGTGAAGCGCAGGATCACCGACTTGAAATTCACCAGCAGGGCGTCGGGCGCGGCGTTGTAGGGCCGCAGCCCTTCGCCGTCGAAGGCCGCCGGGTCGTGGTGCGGGTCGATTTCGAAGGCCGAGTGGTCCAGCACCATGTCGCCCAGGATCACCTGCACGCCCTGGCCCTGCAGCGCGGCGAAGGCCGCCTGGATGCGTTCCAGCACGAACTTGGGGTCGCCGCTGCCGCGCACATAGAGGTTGCCGCGCAGCGCCCCGGCCTCGACCCGGGCGTCGGTGTAGAAGCGCGTGTCCCAGGTGTAGTCGGGGCCGAGCAGGTCGACGGCGGCGTAAGTGGTCACCAACTTCATGACCGAGGCTGGGTTGACGGGCACCTCGGCCCGGTGGCTCAGCCGCACCGGGCCCCCGTCCAGCGGGGCCACCACTGCCGACAGCGCCGAAGGCGGTACGCCCGCGCGCTGCAGCGCGGCCAGCACCGGCGGGGGCAGGGTGTCCACCGACACCGGCCGTTGCGCGCAGGCGGGCAGGGTCGTGGCCGCCAGCCAGGCCAGGCAGAGGGTGCGGAGTCGGGTGGCGAGGCGGAGCGGAGGCATGGCGCCATTATCGAACCGGGGGCCGGGCAGGCGGCGCTCACCCCCTGGCCGATAATCGCCGGATGACTGTTTCGCCCGCCCTGCGCCTTCTGGCCATCGAATCCAGCACCGACACCTTGTCGGTGGCCGTGGGCACAGGCGGCCCGGGCGCGGTGCCCGCCAGCTACGCCGGCGCCGGCGCTGCCCAGGCGTCCACCACCCTGCTGCCGGCGGCCCAGACGCTGCTGGCGCAGGCGGGCTGGGCCCTGTCCACCCTGGACGCCGTGGTGTTCGGGCGCGGGCCGGGCGCGTTCACCGGGCTGCGCACGGCGTGTGCGGTGGCCCAGGGCCTGGCCTACGGCGCCCGCGCCGGGCAACCCGATGCGCCAGGTCTGCCCGTGCTGCCGGTGGACACGCTGCTGGCGCTGGCCGAAGAGGCCCGCTGGCAGCGCAGCCAGATTGCGGACGCGCCGCCGCTGACCCTGGTGGCGGCCCTGCTGGACGCCCGCATGGACGAGATCTACGCCGCGCTGTATGCCGTGGACGGCGAGCAACTGCGGGCCATCGCCGCGCCGGTTCTGGTGGCCCCCGAGGCCCTCGGGGACTGGCTGGCCGGGCACGGTGCTCCGGCTTCCGGTCAGGGCCTGTGGCTGGCCGGCAATGCGCTGGCGGCGTATGGCGAGCGGTTGCAGGCCGTGCCGGGCGAGCGGCTGGTGGTGCTGCCCACGGCCGGTGCGCTGCTGCGGCTGGCGCCCGGCCTGCTGACCCAGGGGCTGGCGGTGCCCGCGGCGCAGGCGCTGCCGCTGTATGTGCGCGACAAGGTGGCCCGGACCACCGAGGAGCGCGAGCGCGCAGGAGCCCAGCGGTGAGCGCTGCGCCGGACACCGGCACCCCTGCCGCCTGGTGGCCGGGCCAGCAGACGCTGCCGACCGCCCCGGTGGCCGACCGCCGCATCGCGTTCGTGCCGATGACGTTGGCCGACCTCGATGCCGTGCACGAGGTGGAAAAGCGCGCCTATCCCCACCCCTGGACCCCCAAGCACTTTCGCGACTCCCTGCAGGCGGGCTACCCGGTGGTCATGCTGCTGGGGCAGGCCTTGCCAGGGGAGATGCCGTCGCCGGCGCGGTCGGATGGTCGGGTGCTGCTCGGTTACCTGGTGGCGATGCCCGGGGTCGATGAAGTGCACCTGCTGAACATCACCGTGGCCCCGGCGTTCCAGCGCCAGGGCTGGGGCCGTTTCCTGCTCGACGCCCTGGTGCTGTGGTCGCGCGGCCAGCGCGCCCAGTGGCTGTGGCTGGAGGTCCGCCAGAGCAACCAGCCGGCACGCCACCTTTATGAGCGCTACGGTTTCACCGCGGTGGGCGTGCGCAAGGGCTATTACCCGGCCGGGCACCTGGCGCGCGAGGACGCGGTGGTCATGAGCCTGGACCTGCGCACCCCCGGTGCGGTGCAGCCCGGTGGGGAGGGCGCATGAGCGACGACGGTTCGCCGGTTTTCGACACCTCTTTCGTGCCGCAGCTCGATGCCCGGCAGCGCGCCATGCTGGCCGAAATGGGCGTGCGGGTCTGGGCGCCCAAGCCCCCCGCGCCGGGCGCTGCCGCCGCGGTGCCAGCGCCTGTGGCCGACGCCACTCCGGCACCGGCCGTGCCCGCAACCGCACCGTCGGCGC
>NZ_BSPB01000092.1:0-7048 GCF_030160815.1 Hydrogenophaga electricum
GCTTCGGGTGCGGCCACGCCCAGCAGGCGCGGCCCGAAGCCCAGCGCCTGCACGTGGTCCCGGTAGCTGTCGGCCATGGCCGCGCCGAGCGTGAGCAGGGCAAAGCGCGGCCCGCTCAGGCTGGCCATCAGGCAGGCCGCTTCGGTCATGCCCAGCACCGGCCGCGGGGCCAGCGCGGCGCGCGTGGAGGCCAGTCCGCAATCGAGCGAAATGCCGACGATGACCGCATCGTGATCGGCCTGGTGCGCCTGGGCCATGGCCAGCACGCGCGCGCCCGCTGCGGCGAGTTGGTCCGGCGAGCGCACGGCCGCCGGGCCTTCGGTGGCGGTGAGCGCGGTCAGCGTGGTGCCGGCGGGCAGATGGGGCCGGGCCGACAGGGCCAGACGTTCGGTGATGGTGGCCGAGGTGTTGGGGTTGACCAGCAGCAGGCGGCGCCCGGGCGGCGTGTGCGCGGCGGGCGCCATGGGCTCAGTCCCTGAAGACCGCTTCGAGGTCGACCTCGACGGTGTTGTTGTCCAGCGAGAGGCTGTGTTCGATGTGATCCAGGTGGGCCAGCATCAGCTTTTCGGCGCGCGCCGTGTCGCGCTTGGCGATGGCGTCGACGATCTCGGCGTGCTCGTCGGCCCGGCAACTGGTGGCGGTGGGCGCGTCGTAGAGGAAGATGATCAGGCAGGTCAGCGTCGAGAGCTCGCGCAGGCTGCGCAGCAGGGCCGAGTTGCCGGCGAGTTCGGCCAGCAGCACGTGGAATTCGCCCGACAGGCGGACCACGGCGCGGCGGTCGTCGCGGCGCCGCGCGTCGTGCTCCAGCTCTTCGTGCTGGCGCAGGCGGGCAACCTTGTCGGGCGTGAGCTGGGTCACCAAGCGCTTGAGGATGGCCGGCTCGATCAGGCGCCGGGCCTCGAACACGTCTATGGCCTGCTGCGGTGTGGGCTGGGCCACGAAGGCGCCGCGCTGCGGGTAGAGCTCGACGATCTGCTCGTGCGCCAGCCGGCTCAGCACCTCGCGCACCCGGGCGCGGCTGACGTTGAAGATCTTGGCCAGCCGGTCCTCGCCCAGCTTGGTGCCGGGGTGCAGCCGATGTTCGAGGATGGCGACGTAGATGCGCTCGTAGATCTCGTCGTTGGCGTTTTCCCGGGCCAGGAGACCGGTGGGCGCGGATCGGGCTGGGCGTGGCATGGTCGGAGGAGGCTGGCGGCGCGTCGCACCGGGATGGAGCGGCATTCTATCGACGCGCCCCGGGCAGCAGGCTTCACCAGCCATACAGGCGACCCCAGCCCGTGACCTGGCTGGCTGGCACACCGGCGGCGCGCAGCATGCCCCAGACGGTGGTGCTCACGGTGTCCAGCAGGGTGACGCCGCTGCGCGCTTCGTAGGCCGCTGCCAGGCGCGCGCCGTGCAGGTTGGTGCAGTAGGTGACGGCCGCCTGCGGTGCCGCCTGCGCCACGTCGTCGAGCAGGCTGTCGAGCTGCGACTCGGGCACCAGCGCGAAGTCGTGGTTGACGCAGATGCCGAGGTGGCGTTCGGCCACCACCTCGATCCCGATGGCGGCGTAGTTGGCGACGATGCGCTGCTGCACGTCGGTGGTGTAGGGCGTCACCAACGCCAGGCGGCGGATGCCCTGCAGCGCCAGCAGTTCGTTGAGCGCGAGCACGGCGGTGGTGGCGACGATGCCGGTGCGCTCGCGGATGCGTTCGGCCAGGCGCAGGTCGCGCTCGAACCCCATCCAGCCGGCGGCCGTGCCGCTCCAGCCGATCACGTCGACCTGGGCGTCGGCCAGCAGATCGGCCGCCGCCAGGATCTTGCTGTCGTCGAACTGCCCCAGGGCCTGTGCGCTGAGCGAAATCTCGGTCACCCGGAAGCGCGAGAAATGGGCGCTGGCGCCGGGCACGGTGGCCACGATGGCGCTGGTCAGCGGCTCCAGCGCGGTGTTGGAAGAGGGGGTGAGCACGCCCAGGCGCACGGATCGGGTCATGGTTGGCTTTCGGTGTCCGACTGTTTGTCGACAGGATAAAAGAATCTTGTCGACATTGTTTGCTTCGGGAAAAGGGTTTGATGGGGCCAGATTTTCGGAGAGAGCACAAGCACAGGCCGTGCCCGGATTCTGGTTGGCACAGTGATTGCATGGCAACAGTCATGACAACAGTTATGCACCATTTTGTAGACAACATGGTCGACAAAATTATCCGGAGTCGCCCATGAATGCCCCGTTGGATCTGGTGGTGCGCCATGCGCACGTGGCCACCGCCAGCGACTGTTTCGACGCCGACATCGGCGTGCACCAGGGGCGCATCGTCCAGATTGGTGCATCGCTGCCGGCCGGGGTGCGCGAGATCGATGCGCGTGGGCGCGTCGTGACGCCGGGCGGGGTCGATGCCCATTGCCACCTGGACCAGCCCATGGAGGCCCCGGTGCGCATGGCCGACGATTTCGACAGCGGCACGCGCTCGGCCGCCTGCGGCGGCACCACCACCGTGATCCCTTTCGCGGCGCAGGCCAAGGGGCAGTCGCTGCGTGCGGCGGTGGCCGACTACCACCGCCGCGCCGAGGGCAAGGCGCATGTGGACTACGCCTTCCACCTGATCGTGAGCGACCCCACGCCCGAGGTGTTGCAGCACGAGCTGCCGCAGCTCATCGCCGAGGGCTACACCTCGTTCAAGGTCTACATGACCTACGACGACCTCAAGCTCGACGACGGCCAGATCCTGGACGTGCTGTCGGTGGCGCGCGATCACGGCGCCCTGGCCATGGTCCACGCCGAAAACGCCGACTGCATCGAATGGCTCACGCGGCGGCTGGAAGCGGCCGGGCGCACCGCACCGCGCTGGCACGCGCACGCGCGGCCCATGCTGGTCGAACGCGAGGCCACGCACCGCGCCATCGCGCTGTCCGAGCTGGTCGACGTGCCCATCCTCATCGTGCACGTGTCGGGCCGGGAAGCGGTGGAGCAGATCCGCTGGGGCCGCGCCCACGGCCTGCCGATCTTTGCCGAGACCTGCCCGCAATACCTGTTCCTGACGGCGGAAGACCTGGGGCTCGACGACAGCTACCAGGGCGCCCGCTGCGTCTGCAGCCCGCCGCCGCGCGACCGCGCCAACCAGGCGGTGATCTGGAACGGCCTGCGCGACGGGTTGTTCACGGTGTTCTCGTCCGACCACGCCCCCTTCAACTACGAAGGCACCGAAGGCAAGCAGCCGGGCGGGCAGGAACAGCCGTTCCGCCACATCCCCAACGGCATCCCCGGGCTGGAGACGCGCATGCCGCTGCTGTACTCCGAAGGGGTGCTCGGCGGGCGCATCACGCTGGAAAAATTTGTCGAGCTGACCGCGACCAATCCGGCCAAGGCCTACGGGCTGCACCCGCGCAAAGGCGCGATCGCCATCGGCGCCGACGCCGACCTGGTGATCTGGGACGAGGGCGAGCGCGTCATCCGCAATGCCGACCTGCACCACGCGGTCGACCACACCCCTTACGAAGGCCACCGTCTGCGCGCCTGGCCGGCCTGCACGCTCAGTCGCGGCGAGGTGGTGTGGGACGGCCAGTTCCACCCCCGCGCCGGCCAGGGGCGCTTTCTGCCCTGCCAGACCCCCACCCTGTGGGCGCGCCGCTGACCGGCGGCGTCCGACCGGTTTTCCCTTCCTCCCCTTCCGTTCCTTTCTGTCCTTCCAGGAGTTTTCCCATGAACCTGACCCGCTCGCTTTCCCGCTGCCTGCTGCCGCTGGCCGCCGCCGCTGCCCTGCTGACCGGCGGCCCTGCCCAGGCGCAGGACCGCATCACCTTCAAGGTGATCGGCCAGCCCGCCGCCACCGGCATGGTGCAGAAGAACAAGGAGAAGCCCTTCTTCGACGATTTCGCCAAGCGCACGGGCCTGCCCATCGACGCGGACTACAAGGCGGTGGACCAGCTCGGGATCAAGGACACCGAACAGCTGCGCGTGATGAAGGCCGGCCTGTTCGACATCGTTTCGCTGCGCGTGTCGCAGAACTCGCGCGACGAGCCCACGCTGCTGGGCCTGGACCTGGTGGGCGCCGCGCCCAACTACGAGACCGCGCGCAAGGTCTATGAGGCCTATTTCGACACGCTCGACCAGCGCCTGCAGAAGCAGTTCCAGGTCAAGCTGCTGGGCGCCTGGCCGTTCGGCCCGCAGATCCTGTTCTGCAAGAAGCCGGTGGCCAAGCTGGCCGACCTCAAGGGCCTGAAGGTGCGCGTGTACGACCAGAATCTGGCCAAGTTCATCGAGACCGTGGGCGGTGTGCCGGTGCCGCTGTCCTTCACCGAAGTGCACCAGTCGCTGTCGCTGGGCGTGGTGGACTGCGCCATCACGGGCCCGAGCTCGGCCAACAGCTCCGGCTGGCCCGAGGTGACCACGCACCAGTACCCCATCGGCTTCCAGATGGCGGTCAACGGCTACGCCATCACGCTCAAGGCCTGGAACCGCCTGAACGCCGACCAGCAGGCCAAGATGCAGGCCGCCTTCAAGACGCTGACCGACGACATCTGGGTCTATTCGGAGCAACTGACCAAGGACGCGATGAACTGCAACGCCGGCAAGGAACCCTGCACCACCGGCAAGAAGTTCAACCTGGTGGACGTGCCGGTGCAGCCCGCCGACCTGACCACGCTGCGTGACGCCGTGGCCACCATCTCCGTGCCCACCTGGGCCGAGATCTGCGACAAGGCCAACCCCGGCTGCTCGGCCGCCTGGAAGGCGACCGTCGGCAAGGTGATCGGCATCAAGTAAGCCCTGCGGTGCGCGCCGGCCCCGTGCCGGCGCGCACCAGGCTTCCACGGAAAGACCCTCATGAAAGACCTCCTCGAACGCTGGCTGGGCACCCTGTTCGGCCTGATATTCGTCGCCCTGTCGCTGGTGGTGGCGCTGGAGACGGCCCTGCGCAAGCTGTTCAACGTCTCGCTGCAAGGCGCCGACGAACTGGGCGGTTACGCCCTGGCCGTCGGGGCCACGCTGGCCTTCAGCCTGGCCCTGCTGGGGCGCAACCACATCCGGGTGGATGTTTTTCATGAGCGCCTGCCGCGGCCGGTGCAGGTGGCGCTGAACTGGCTGTCGTCGCTCTCGCTGGCGGGGTTCGCGGCGCTGCTGGCCTACCTGGCCTGGTTCGCGATCCAGGATTCGCGCACCTACCAGAGCGTCGCGCAGACGCCCTGGGCCACGCCCCTGGTCTACCCGCAGACCGCCTGGCTGATCGGGCTGATGCTGTTCGGCGCGCTGGCCGTGGGCGTGGCGCTGGTGGCCACCTGGCAACTGCTGACCGGGCGCACCGAGGCGCTCAACGCCATGCTGCACCCGCGCTCGACACGCGAAGAACTCAAGGAAGAACTGGACGACCTGAAAGAGCGCTCCGGTGCCCAGGCGCCCGCTGCCCCGGGAGGTGCCGCATGAGCCTGCACTACATCGCCATCGGCTTTTTCGCCATGCTGGGCATGATGCTGCTGGGCCTGCCCATCGCCACCTCCATGGCGGTGGTCGGCATCGTCGGCGGCATGGTCGCCTACGGCGTGCCCTTCATCGATTCCATCGCGCCCGTGGTCTGGGGCGTGCACAACGACAACCTGCTGACCTCGATCCCGCTGTTCGTGCTGATGGGCGAGCTGCTGCTGCGCTCGGGCATCGCCGACCGCATGTTCGGCGCGCTGGCGGCCTGGCTCGGCCGGCTGCCGGGCGGGTTGCTGCACACCAACATCGGTTGCAGCGCGCTGTTCGCCGCCACCTCGGGCTCGTCGGTCGCCACGGCCGCCACCGTGGGCACCGTGGCGCTGCCCTCGCTGCACAAGCGCGGCTACCCGATGAGCATGTCGCTGGGCTCCATCGCGGCCGGCGGCACGCTGGGCATCCTGATCCCGCCTTCGGTCAACATGATCGTCTACGGCTCGCTCACCGACACCTCGATCGGCAAGCTGTTCGTGGCCGGCATCGTGCCCGGCCTGCTGCTCTCGGCGGCGTTCATGGGCTACATCCTGGTGCACGCGCTACTGACCCGCAGCGCCATCCGCGAGGAGAAGGTGCCGCTGCCCGAGCGCCTGCGTCTGCTCAAGGACCTGGTGCCGCCGGGCGTGGTGTTCCTGATCGTCATGGGCAGCCTCTACAGCGGCGTGGCCACCACCACCGAATCGGCCGCGCTGGGCGTGGTGGCGTCGCTGGGGTTTGCCTGGCACAGCCGCAAGCTGAGCTGGGGGCTGCTGCAGAACTGCTTCATCCAGACCGCCAAGACCAGCGGCATGATCCTGCTGATCATCACCGCCGCGTTCATCCTCAACCTGGCGGTGAGCCTGACCGGCGTGGCCGAAACCATGACGCAATGGGTCACCTCCTTCGGCCTATCGCCCACGCAGATGCTGCTGGTTCTGGTGCTGTTCTACCTGCTGCTGGGCATGTTCATGGACGTGCTCTCGATGATGGTGGCGACCATCCCGATCACCTTCCCCATCGTCGTGGCCATGGGCATCGACCCGGTGTGGTTCGGCATCTTCATCGTGCTGATGTGCGAGCTGGGGCTGATCACGCCACCCGTGGGCATGAACCTGTTCGTGGTGCAGGGCATCCGCCCCGACGGCGGCTCCATCCGCGACGCCGTCGTGGGTGCCTTGCCTTACGTGATCATCCTGCTGGGCTTTGCGCTGCTGCTGATGGTCTTCCCGGCCATCGTGACCTGGCTGCCGGGGCAGATGTGAGCGCGCCCGCCGACGCACCGCCCCTGTGGCAGTGGCCGGCCACGGCGCTGGCCGCGGCCTACCGCGCCGGGACCGTCACGCCGCTGGACGCGGTGCGCAGCTGCCTGGCGCGCATCCACGCCGTGAACCCGGCGCTGAACGCGCTGATCGCCCTGCGCGAAGACGGCGTGCTGGCCGATGCCGAGGCCAGCACCGAGCGCTTTCGGGCCGGGGCGCCGCGGTCGCTGCTGGACGGCGTGCCGCTCTCGATCAAGGACAACCTGCTCACCGCCGACCTGCCCACCGTCTGGGGCAGCCCGGGCCTGCACGCCCACCCGCCTGCGCGGCACGACGAGCAGCCTGTGGCCCGCGTGCGCGCGGCCGG
>NZ_BSPB01000092.1:7080-7394 GCF_030160815.1 Hydrogenophaga electricum
CAATGTGCCGGAGTTCACCCTGGAGGGGTACACCGCCAACCCGGTGTTCGGGGTCACCCGCAACCCCTGGGACCGGGCCCTGACGCCGGGCGGCTCCAGCGGCGGCGCGGTGGCCAGCGTGGCCGCCGGCTGCACGCCGCTGGCGCTGGGTACCGACGGTGGGGGCTCCATTCGCCGCCCGACCTCGCACGCCGGGCTGGCCGGCTTCAAGCCGTCTATCGGCGCCATCGCCCGCGGCGATGGCCTGCCCATCCTGCTGCTGGACTTCGAGGTCGTCGGCCCGATCGCGCGCCAGGTGGCCGATCTGCGCCTGA
>NZ_BSPB01000093.1:0-7393 GCF_030160815.1 Hydrogenophaga electricum
GGGGTCGGTCACGTCCCCGGCCACGCCGTGGGCGGCGACGCCGGCCGTGCGCAGCTCGGCCACCAGCCGGTCCAGGCGCTCGCCCGCCCGCGAACTGGCGACGCTCAGGCGCAGCGGGCTACCGGCGCGGCGGGCGCGCTCGGCCAGCGCCTCGCAAATGCCCAGGCCGATACCGCCGGTGGCCCCCGTCACCAGGATGTGTTCGGTTGTGCTGTCTTGCATGTGATGAGGTTCCCTGCGGTGCTGCGTTCAATGCATGTAGAGGCCGCCGTTGACGTCGATGGTGCAGCCCTGCACATGGCGGGCGTCGTCGCTGGCCAGGAAGGCGATCACATTGGCCACGTCGCGCGGCTGGCCGATGATGGTGCCTTCGGGGTAGTCGTGGCCCGAGATGAGCGGCGTGTCGATCACGCCCGGCGCCACGCCGTTGACGTTGATGCCGTGCCCCATGCAGGCCTTGGCCAGCGCATAGGTCATGGACAGCACGCCGCCCTTGGAGGCCACGTAGTCCACGCCCGAGGCCACGCCGCCGATGCGCGCGGCCACCGAGGCGATGTTGACGATCTTGCCGCTGCGCTGGCGCTTCATCTGCAGGATGGCCGAGCGCGCGCACAGGTAGGAACCCTTGAGGTTGATGTCCATCACCCGTCCCCACTTCTGCGCGTCCAGTTCCTCGACCGGCAGGTAGGTGCAGACGCCGGCGCCGTTGACCAGCACGTCGACGCGGCCGAAGCGCTCGGCGACGAAAGCGAACATCGCCTCGATCTGGTCCGGGCGCGCCACATCCAACTGGTACGGCAGGCAGGTGCAGCCGGTGGCCGCGGCCACGTCCTGCGCGACCTCGGTGGCACCGGCCAGGTTGAGGTCGGCCAGCAACAGGCCCTGGGCGCCGCGTTCGGCGAGCACGCGGGCGGTTTCCTTGCCGATGCCGCTGCCGGCGCCGGTGATGACGGCGTACCGGCCTTCAAAAGGGAGGTTCATGATGGGTCAGAAAAGAAGGATGGAGGCAGCTCACTGCTTCATGTGCGCCACGATGCCGGTGGCAATTTCGGGGTAGGCGATGATCAGGCCCAGCACCACCAGCATCGCGATCACGAAGGGGATGCTGCTGGCGAAGATCTCGGTCAGCGGGCCGGCGCGGGCGCCGTCCATGCGGGTGCGCAGGCCGTGCATCACGAACAGGTTCATGCCCACGGGCGGGGTGATGAGCGAGAGTTCGACCAAGATCACGGCCAGGATGCCGAACCACACCAGGTCCACCTGCGCGGCGTGCAGGATGGGCAGCAGGATCGGCAGCGTGCACACGATCATGGCCATGCTCTCCATAAACATGCCCAGCACGATGTAGATCAGCGCGATGCACAGGATCAGCTCGATCTGCGACAGGCCCAGACCCCCGATCCAGTTGGAGATCGCCGCCGGCACACCGCCGAGCGAGAGCACGAACTGCAGCAGGAAGGCGCTGACCACCACCAGCAGCACCATGCTGGTGGTCGACGCGGTCGCCAGGAAGGTCTCGCTGAGCATGCGCCGGTTGACCCGGCCCTTGAGCAGCGCCAGCAGGAACGCCCCCACCGAGCCGAAGCCCGCGGCCTCGGTCGGCGTGGCCACGCCGGCATAGATGGTGCCCATGACCATGCCCAGCAGGAACAGCACCGGCAGCACGGCCGTCAGCCCGCGCAGGCGCTCGCCCCAGGTGAAGCGGGTCTCCAGCTTCGGGGCCCGCTGCGGCGAGACCAGCGCGACGATGAAGATCACCAGCATGAAGGCGGCCATCATCAGCAGGCCGGGCACGATGCCGGCCATGTAGAGCTGGGCGATGGACACCTCGGCCATGATGGCGTAGATGATCATGATCACGCTCGGCGGGATCAGGATGCCCAGCGTGCCGCCGGCGGTGATCGACCCCATGGCCAGCTTTTCGTCGTAGCCGTGGCGGCGCATTTCCGGCAGGGCAACGGCGCCGATGGTCGACGTGGTGGCCACGCTGGAGCCGCAGATGGACGCGAACAGCCCGCTGGCCAGCACGTTGGTGTGCAGCAGCCCGCCGGGCACGCGGCCCATCCACTTGCTCAGGATGGCATACAGCTCCTCGGTCACGCCGCTGCGCAGCAGCAGCTCGCCCATCAGGATGAACAGGGGCACGACGATCATGCCGCTGTTGCTGATGTTGTTCCACGGGATCTGGCCGAAAAAGCCCCAGATCTCGCCGATGTGCAGCGCGCCCGCGATGGCGGCCGTCAGCCCCAGCGAGCTGGCGATGTGAAAGCTCAGCAGGAAGCAGCCGATGAGCGCGAACAGGGTGGTAACGACAATGGCGGCCATCTCAGATGCCTCCCTCTTCGGCAATGGGCTCCGGGCGCGTCATGGCCACCAGGGTGGTCAGCAGCGCCGTGACGGCAAACACCACAAAACCCACGGTCGACACCGCCTGCGGGATGTAGAGCTGCATCTCGATGATGGACTGCGGCACGGTGGAGCCCATGTCGTAGGACTCCATGGTCAGCAGGTAGGACGAATAGGCCAGTATCCAGGCGAACACGGTCAGCCCGGCCAGCGCCAGCACGCCGAACCAGCGCTTGACCGGCACCGGCAGCAGCGGCAGCAGCACGTCGGAGCGCACATGAGCGCCGGTGACGACCCCCTGGGCCAGCGCCCAGGTGGCGCCCAGCGAGAGGCAGAACGCGGCGATCTGGTCGGAAACGCCGGTGAAGGGGCCTCCCAGCGTGCGGCTGAGCGCGTCGCCGCTCATGTAGAACGCCAGCAGCAAAAACAGCAGGCCACTGATCCAGGCCATGCCGCGGGCCAGATGCGACATCAGTTGGTGGAGGACATGCAAGGGAAGCCTCTTGTCTCTTGTTGTGGGGGAAAAGGCGTGCGCCGCGCCACGAGCGCGGCGCACCCCATGCTCAGCTCAGCTTGTAGCCCACGATGGGCGCCAGGAACTCGTTGAACGCCGGCTTGGCGCGCGCACCGGCCCGGCCGGCCCACCACGGCAGGATGTCTTCCTTGGAAATGCGCGTGAGCTGCGGCACCCACTCGGGCTTGGCCTCCTTGGTCAGGACCATGCCCTTTTCCAGCGCGTAGGCAAAGCCGAGCTGGTCGTTGTCGCTGCCCAGCTTCCAGCCCAGGTCGCTGAGCTCCTTGTACATATCGGTGAAGACGCCACGCAACTCGGCCGGCACCTTGGCCAGACCGCGCGTGCCGATCACCACGTACGAGCCCATGGGCGGGATGTTCACGTTGGTCATGTACTTGGTGACTTCCCACAGGCTGCTGGCCTTGACGTGTTCGGTGCCGGTGATGGCGCCGTCGATCACGCCGCGCTGCAGCGACGGGTACACGTCCGCCGTGGTCATGCTCACCGGCTCGGCGCCCAGCGCGGTCAGGAAGCGCGCCTGGGCCGGGGCGAAGACACGGATCTTGCGGCCCTTGAAGGCGTCCAGCGTCTCCAACGGGAACTTGGTGTACATGAACATCGTGGACCAGCAGAACGAGCCGACGATCTTGCCGCCCATGGCCGCTTCGTTCTTGCTCACCACGTTTTCGGTCCAGGCGTCGTAGAGCCGGCGCGACTGCTGGAAGCTCGTGGAGATGCCCGGCAGGTCGCAGGCCTCGATCATCGGGAAGTCACCGGCCACGTAGCCCGGCAGGATTTCGGCCATGTCGATCACGCCCGACTTCAGCACGCGCAGCATCTCGGTGCCGCCCAGCCCGAGTTCACCGATGGTGGTGACCTCGATCTCGACCTTGCCCTGGGTGCGCGCCTTGACCTGCTCCTGCAGCCACAGCCACTTTTTGTAGGACTCGCCGTTGCGGTGCTGGATCACCGCCTTGAGGGTGACGGGCTTGGCCTGGGCCAGCGCGGGCAGCGACAGGCCCGCGGACACGCCGGCGACCATGGCCACGCCGGCACCGGTGCGCAGGAACGTCCGGCGGGAGCCTTGCTGCGGCTGGTGCACGGAAGGGGAAACGGTTTTCATCTTGGACTCCTCTGGGTGGAAAAACGGCTCGTCGGGGAGCCATCGGTTGGCCGCCCTGCAGTGTCTGCAAGGCGGGCAATGCAAAAGCGCGCGCCGCCGGAGCGGCTCAGTAGGTGGCGCGGCCGCCGGACAGGTCGTAGGTGGAGCCGGTGGAAAACGAACACTCGTCCGAACTCAGCCAGGCCACGAGGTTGGCCACTTCCTGCGGCTGCCCTGGACGCCCCATGGGAATCTTGGCCAGCACCGTGGCCAGGAGTTCGGGCGTCATCTGGTCGATCAGCGGCGTGTGGATCACTGCCGGTGCGATGGCGTTGACCCGGATCGGTGTGGTGGCCAGCTCCTTGCCCATGGACTTGGTCAGCGCGATCACACCGGCCTTGGCCACCGAGTAGGCACTCTGCTGCGCATTGCCTTCCTTGCCCGCGATGGAGGCGATGTTGACGATGCGCCCGAAGCCCGAGCGCAGCATCGGTGCCACCACCGCGCGGCAGCAGAGAAAGGCGCTGTGCAGGTTGATGGACAGCGTGCGCTGCCAGTCCTGCACCGGGTATTCGTGCACGGGCAGCGAAGGCCCGGTCACGCCCACGCTGTGCACCAGCACGTCCAGCCGGCCGAAGTGCGCCTCCGTGCGGCGCATCGCGTCCTGCACGCTGTGTTCGTCGGTGAGGTCCGCCGCCATCGCCAGGCTGCCCGGCAGTTCCTCGCTCAGGGCCTGCACGGCCGCCGCATCGAGGTCGAGCAGCGCCAGGCGCATGCCGTCGCGCGCCAGCCGTTGCGCGATGGCACGGCCGATCCCGCCCGCCGCGCCGGCGATCACCGCCACGCGGTTGTCCATGGCCGCGCCGCTCACGCGAGGGCCCCGCTGCCGCTGCGGTCCAGCGCCTGCGCGGGCTGGCCCTGGTAGAAGCGCACGGTGGCTTTCAGGCCGTCGGCCAGCGAGGTGCGCACCGTGTCGGGGAAGTGCTCGCGCAGGCCGGCTTCGTCCTGTCCCACGGCAATCGGCAGCGTCGGCCCTTCACTGGACAGGCGGGCCTCCGGCACGATGGCACGGATGCCGTCGATCACGTCGTCCACCGAGGCTTCTTCGCCCACCAGGTTGAACACGTGCGCGCCCTGGTGACGCCGCACGGCGGCCTGCACGAACAGCGCGGCGGCGTCTTCCACGTACACCATGCCGCAGCGGCCGCTGAAGGGCAGCACATAGGCTTCGCCCCGGGCGGCGGCCCGGCAGGCCAGGCTGGGTCCGGCGCTCAGGCCGGTGTCGCGCCCCGGGCCGTAGACCACGAAGGGACGGAAACCCACACTGCCGACGCCGGCGTCGTGCCAGTAGGCGC
This sequence comes from Hydrogenophaga electricum, assembly GCF_030160815.1. Classification (NCBI taxonomy): domain Bacteria; kingdom Pseudomonadati; phylum Pseudomonadota; class Betaproteobacteria; order Burkholderiales; family Comamonadaceae; genus Hydrogenophaga; species Hydrogenophaga electricum. The sequence goes on from NZ_BSPB01000093.1 coordinate 5,318, forward strand.
GGGCCGAGCCTTCGCAGGCCAGCTTGAACGCACCGTAGTGGGTTTCGGGCCAGGGCTGCTGGCTGTCGTGCCGGCCGAACACGCCGGCCGTGCTGGCGTAGGCGATCGAGCCGATGCCCTGCTGGCGTGCCGCTTCAAACACGTTGAGCGTGCCGATGAGGTTGATCTCGGCGCCGCGCACCGGCGACTGCTGACAGGCCGGCGTGAGCACTCCGGCGAGATGGATGATGGCGTCGCAGTCCTGGGCGGCGATCCCGACGTCCTGCGCCTTGCGCACGTCGCCGACCACCCAGACCATGTCGCGGGCCAGCCGCTGGCCGGCGATCTCCGCCACTTTGCTGCGGTCGCCGACGACGTCGAAAACCAGGGGTTCATGCCCGGCTTCCGCCAGTTGCCTGACGACCCAGGCACCCAGGAAGCCGCTGCCTCCAGTGACCAGTACCCTCATGTTGCTCCTCGAATGATTGTTGTGAAACGCAGGGTGTGTTTTCATTCTAGGAACGGGGTATGGGCCGCAACAGACAGCCACCGCAAACATGGAGTTTGCGTTTCGCAAAGTCAGGGGCTGGTGTCCGAGCGCAGGCTGCTGCCCTCCAGAAACAGCTCCTGGACCAGACCACGCAACCAGCGGTGACCGGCGTCGTGGTGGAAGCGTTCGTGCCAGTACTGCTTGACCGTGAACGGCGGCACCGGCACCGGGCAAGGGAACAGGTTCAGGCCGAAACTGCGCGCCAGCGAATGGCCGGTCCGGCTGGGCATGGTCGCGATCAGGTCGCTCGACGACACGATGGCCGGCACCCCCAGGTACACCGGCATTTCCAGAAACACCTTGCGCCGGATCTGCGCCCGCTCCAGGGCGGCCGCGAGCATGCGGTGGCCGGTGCCGAGGCTGATTTCGATGTGGCCTTCGCGCGCATAGGCCTCGCAGTCGAGCCGATTGCGCACGCGCGGGTGTTCGGGGTTGACCAGGCAGACCCAGACCTGGTCGAACAGCGCCTGCTGGTAGAAGCCGGTATCCAGTTCGGGGACCAGGCCGATGGCGAGATCGGCTTCGCCACTTTCCAGCAGCGTGCCGGCGTCGGGCCCGAGCTTGATCACCTCCAACTGCACCTGGGGAGCGAGGCGGCGCAGGCTCGCCAGCACATGCGGCAGCAGTGTCAGCATGCCGCCATCGGTGATGCAGACGCGGAACACGCGGTCGGCGGACAACGGGTCGAACGGCTGGGGTTCGGCATTGAGTGAACGCAGCACGCGCAGGGCTTCGCGTACCGAGGGCATCAGTTGCTCGGCACGCGGCGTGGGCAGCATGCCGCTGGGCGTTCTGACGAACAGCGGGTCTTTCAGCGCATCGCGCAACTGGTTGAGCCAGATGCTGACCGTGGGCGCGCTTTGTCCCAGTTGCTCCGCAGCCCGCGCCAGCCGGCGCGTGCTGTAGAGCACCTCCAAAAAACGCAGCAGCTTGACGTCCAGCAGCGCGTCGTCGAGCGGGTGTCTGTCCGCGCGTTTCATCGGCGAGGGACCTGTGAGCGCCACACGCGATACGGCCGCGCGGGTCAGACGGCGGACGTGGGCGGCAGCGGCACCCAGCCGGGCATGGGCACGGCGCGCACGAGGCGCGTCTCCTGCGCGGTAATCAGGTGGGCCGAAGCCTGCAGGTAGGCCGGAAAGTCGGGGTGGGCATCGCGGGCACGGCTGCGGCGCTCGTAGTCGGCGAAGTCTTCGTAGGCCCACAGGTGCAGGAACTGGTTCTGCGTGCCCACCACGCTGGTGTAGAAACCCACGGGATGCGCCAGCGTCTGCATCAGGATCGGCATGGCCAGGCGGTTGAAGACCTCCAGGAACTCCGGCATCTTGCGGAAAGCGATGGTGTAGACCCGGTGGTCCACCAGGGGACGGCTCAGGCTGCTGGCGGCGCTGACAGGCCAGGCCAGGGGGGTTGGGGTCGGGTTCATGCGCGTACTCCTGCCGTGTCGGCGATGTGGTTGCCCGTGAGGAAACCGAAAGTCATGTTGGGCCCGTGGGTGATGCCCGCACCCGGGTAGTTGCCCCCCATCATGCTGGCGCGGTCGTTGCCCA
>NZ_BSPB01000094.1:0-7326 GCF_030160815.1 Hydrogenophaga electricum
CTGACTTCACTGAGCAGATCGCCGATGACAGTGTTGGCCCAGCCGGGCAGATCCTCCAGGCGTGCCAAGGCCTCGCGGCGCACGACGGCCGCCTTCAGGGGCAGCACGATACCCAGCTCCGAGAGCAGGCCCCGGATGCGGTTGAGCGTGGGGGTGCGCTGCTCCACGAAACCCTGGCGGGCGCGGTGTACGAGAAGTTGGCCTTGCTGGTCGAGCGACTTGACGGGAACGAAGCGCATGTTGGGCCGGGTGACGGCTTCGCAGATGGCGGCGGCGTCGGCCGCGTCGTTCTTGCCGCGTTTGCCCGAGAGGCGGTCGGGGATGACGAACTTGGGCGCCATCAGGCGCACGGTGTGGCCGAACTTGGCAAACTCGCGCGCCCAGTGGTGCGCGCCGGAGCAGGCCTCCATGCCGATGAGGCAGGGCGGCAGCGAGGCGATGAGTTCGAGCAGCTTGCCGCGAGGGACATTGGGGCGCACCAGAGCGGGCTTGCCTGCTTCGTCCACGCCGTGAATGGCAAAGACGTTCTTTGCCAGATCGATGCCAACGGATACGATTGCCATGGACTTCCCCTTCCAACAAACGAGTGAGTTGATGAGAGTTCGCACTTCCCATCGTGGCACCTGGATGCCGTACCCCGCAAATGCGCGGATCACCCGGGACGGGGAAGTCCCTTTCATTCGTTAGGATTTTCATAAAGACAACTGCGAACGGTCGCCTTCCCCTACCTATTTGACAGCCGAGCCAAGCGTATAGCGCTGGAGTGCTGAAGTGTTTTGCCAATAACCTTTACGTCTGAAAGTAAGAATGAGAACTCTCTCCATTGCCACTTTAATAGCCCTTAGCACACTCTTCTCTGGTTGTGGTGGCGGAGGAGATGGCAGTGATGACTCTGTTACCTGCAATGATGGATGGGTATCCCACTCCAAAGACAAACAGGGAGCTTGTTCATCGCATGGAGGCGTAAAGCAGTAGTTGCCGAAGCCTCTTTACGTTTATTGAATATACCAGTGTTTATCGGCCAAACCGGGCGCCGGTCTTCAGGGAGTCGCCCACAATGCTGAATCACTCAAGCCTTCGTTTTCGGGCATGCTCATGCTTGGCTACACTGGCCTAAACTGTCACCCGCCCGTAAACCCAAGCGAGGTTGCATTCATGCTGGAATCAAGCGTCTGTAAAATTTTTCAGGCCAAGGCTGGCAAAGTCCCCGCCTCTTCGCGCACCAGCCTAACTAACGGTTCAACGCGGGAAAAAATGCTTCGCATTTTTGCCGGTTAACCTGGGCGTTGGGCATAAAACCATGAACACTGATGACGTATTCAAGTTATTTGGCGAAGCTTCTTGCTGGGCAAGTATATTGGAGGAACAACTCTGCAACATATGCATGTTGAATGAGAGAGTCGTCAATCAACACAAGTACACCCCAGAAAATGCTAAACAGACAGTGAAGAAATTTTCTAAGCTAACAACAGGTCAGCCACTTGCAAAAATCAAGAAGACGCTTGGAAAAGATTTTGAATCCAAAGTTGATGAAATATTCCAGCCCGCTCTAGAAAAGATAAATCTGTTGATACATGATTTCTTCATAGAATATCGTGACATTCCTACAGATATCGAACGAATCCCACTCGCAATAAGTGAGCCAAATGAAATCAAGGCCGCAATCTTTCCTGCTGCCGACTTCGCCACAAAAACCTGCAGTACGCTGACTGAACTGTTCCAATCAAGGTGCAATAATGCTGCCCAACCCATCGCTCCAGGGGACTCGCCGCAAGCGGCTCACCCCTGAGCTCAAACTACAAGGGCGTCCCCCCGAAAGTCAAACACCGATCCAGCCGTGATGCATCGCCAAGCGATGGATCACGGAATGCGTTCTGACGGTGTTCGATTTCCAACCTCAGCGCTCAGCCCTGAATGCTCATCGAGCAAGGGATGCGGACAGCGAAACTACAAGCGGTCATTGATGCTGCTTCTCTTTTACGATGTGGCGATGGCTTCAGGCCGACAACCTGAAGCCATCGCCACTGTTGAGCACGAGGGCGGCTTTGAGCGGCAAGACGATGACCAGCTTAGAAAGCAGGCCGGGGATACGGTTGAGCGTGGCGGCGCGGGCTCGCCCGACTTATCCACGGCATGAACGGCAAAGGCGCTCTTTGCCAGATCGATGCCAACGGATACGATTGCCATTGACTTCCCCTTCCAACAAGCGAGTGAGTTGATGAGAGTTCGCACTTCCCAACGTCGCACCTGGATGCCGTACCCCGCAATTGCGCGGATCACTCAGGACGGGGAAGTCCCTTTTATTCGTTAGGAGCCAAGAGTGTCTGCCGAGGACAAGCCAACAATCTTAGACCTAAACTATGATCGAACCGGAGCGCCCTTCGTTGAACTGGTCGAGTCGATCGAGTCCGAAAATCTCAAAGCAGTTGCAGTTGAGCACGCGCGCGAAGTAGAGATCCTCCATGAGGGGTTGAATTGCCTCTACGCGATGGCGAGTGAGTTTGCATGGCTATTTAATGCTCCTCACATCGCCTACCTCAACAAAGCGAACACCATACTTTTTTCCACGCTTCACAAAAATCTCGTTGCGCTCTACACCAGCCTTAAGCTAACCCGCATGGGTCTGTATGGTCCTGCTCGATCCATATTGCGACATGCATACGAGGCTCTTCTAGTTGCGAAGTACTGCTCCCTTAGCCATGACGTACAGATCTATGAAAAGTGGAAGGGAGGCGATGTCGTGTACCTCACGAACGGTGTTCTCAAGAAGATTAAAAAGCCAGGCATAGAAGCCTTCCAAGACTTCTGGAGTCTCATGTCCAATTACTCGCATGCAACCATCTATGCCCAGCAAGTGGAGATGAACATTAAATCCGTACCCGATGAGGTGCCGCTAAACCTTGTATACCTGCGCATCTTGCTGGACTGTCAATACCACTTGCTGAGCAGCCACCTGATCACACCTTCAATGCAGTACTACACAAAGCGCTATCGTCGCGACCCCGACCCGCTCCCCGCGCAGAGGTCCAAGATGCGGAGACTGCTTGCTGAGTCACGAAAGGATCTACTGGACCTGCCCAAGGAAATCATCCGCAACTATCGCGCCACATGGGCACTCGTCGAGTAGTTCGCCTTGGCTCCTAACCCAGCCTATGTGGACTCCCCCTCAATGGCAAGAGCCTGACCGATTTTGGGGGCCGTTGGGTAAAGCACCTGAGTCGTATATCCGGCATCTGGAGTGGACTCTGTTGGCCCTCAGCAGCCCAAAGCCACCCGGCTTACCGCCCTTTAACCCCGGCCCGCGGCGGCAGCCCAGTATGCTGGGTCAGGATGCGCCCTTTGACCGGGGCCTTGCTGCCGCCGGCTTTCACCCCTGAAGTGCCGCCCTTCCCCGCGCCACCCGTCTTCACCACCGCCGCCGCGCGTTCGCTGGCCTTGGCGCCACCGGCGCCCGGCGTGCTGTTTTTGCGCCTTGCACTCTGGTAGCCGCCATCGGTCACCGGCTGGAAGGTCGGGATCAGGTGGTGTTTGCCGTTGCCGATCAGGTCGGCGCGGCCCATGGCCTTGAGCGCTTCGCGCAGCAGCGGCCAGTTGTTGGGGTCGTGGTACCGCAGGAAAGCCTTGTGCAGGCGGCGGCGTTTCTCGCCGCGCACGATGTCGACCGTTTCGCCGCGTCCACCCGGCCCGTTGTCGCGGTGCACGCCCTTGAGCGGGTTCAGGCCCGAGTGGTACATGGCCGTGGCGGTGGCCATGGGGCTGGGGTAGAAGGTCTGCACCTGGTCGGCGCGGAAGCCGTTTTTCTTCAGCCAGACGGCGAGGTTCATCATGTCCTCGTCGCGCGTGCCAGGGTGAGCGGCGATGAAGTACGGGATGAGGAACTGTTTCTTGCCCGCCTCTTCGCTGTACTTCTCGAACATGGTCTTGAAGCGGTCGTAGGTGCCGATGCCGGGCTTCATCATCTTCGACAGCGGGCCACTCTCGGTGTGTTCAGGCGCGATCTTGAGGTAGCCGCCCACGTGGTGCTGCACCAGTTCCTTGACGTATTCGGGGCTCTGCACCGCCAGGTCGTAGCGCAGGCCGGAGCCGATCAGGATCTTCTTGATGCCCTTGAGGGCCCGCGCCCGGCGGTAGATCTTGATCAGCGGGTCGTGGTTGGTGGTGAGGTTCTGGCAGATGCCCGGGTAGACGCAGCTGGGCTTGCGGCAGGCGGCTTCGATGGCGGGGCTGCGGCAGCCCAGGCGGTACATGTTGGCCGTGGGGCCGCCCAGGTCGGAAATGACGCCGGTGAAGCCTTCGACCTTGTCGCGGATGTCTTCGACCTCCTTGATGATCGAGTCTTCCGAGCGGCTCTGGATGATGCGGCCTTCGTGTTCGGTGATCGAGCAGAAGGTGCAGCCGCCGAAGCAGCCACGCATGATGTTCACGCTGAAGCGGATCATTTCCCAGGCCGGGATCTTGGTCGCGCCGTCGTGGCGGCCGTGTTCGTCGGCGTAGGCGGGGTGCGGGCCGCGCGCATACGGCAGGTCGAACACGTAGTCCATCTCGGCCGTGGTCAGCGGGATCGGCGGCGGGTTGATCCACACATCGCGCGCCGTGGTGCCTTCGCCGTGCGCCTGCACCAGCGCGCGGGCGTTGCCGGGGTTGGCTTCCACGTGCAGCACGCGGTTGGCGTGGGCGTAGAGCACGGCGTCGCTTTTGACCTGCTCGTAGCTGGGCAGGCGGATGACGGTGCGGTCGCGCGGCAGCTTGGCCACGCCGCCCGCACCCTGCGGGCGGTGGATGGTGATGGGTTTGACCTGCACGACCTGCGCAGAGGCCGCCGGGGCCGCGGCGCCTTCTTCCTTGGAACAGCTCTGGCCTTGCGCCTGGGCCTGTTCGCTGGTGGTCTGGTAGGGGTTGATGTGGTCTTCGACGTGGCCGGGCGTGTCGACCTCGGTCGAATCCAGCTCGATCCAGCCTTCGGCCGTCGGATCGCCCGCGCGGCGGATGAAGGCGGTGCCGCGCACGTCGGTGATGCTCTCGACCGGCTCCTTGCGCGCCAGCCGGTGCGCCACCTCGACCAGCGCGCGTTCGGCGTTGCCGTACAGCAGCAGGTCGCACTTGGCGTCGACCACGATGGAGCGGCGCACCTTGTCGCTCCAGTAGTCGTAGTGGGCGATGCGGCGCAGGCTGCCTTCAATGCCGCCGAGCACGATGGGCACGTCCTTGTAGGCCTCGCGGCAGCGCTGGCTGTAGACGATGGCGGCGCGGTCGGGCCGCTTGCCGCCCACGTCGCCCGGCGTGTAGGCATCGTCGCTGCGGATCTTCCGGTCGGCGGTGTACCGGTTGATCATGGAATCCATGTTGCCCGCGGTCACGCCCCAGAACAGGTTGGGCTTGCCCAGCGCCTTGAAGGGCTCGGCGCTCTGCCAGTCGGGCTGGGCGATGATGCCGACGCGAAAGCCCTGCGCTTCCAGCACGCGGCCGATCACGGCCATGCCGAAGCTGGGGTGGTCGACATAGGCGTCGCCCGTCACCAGCACGATGTCGCACGAATCCCAGCCGAGCTGCTCCATTTCCGCCCGGCTCATGGGCAGGAACGGGGCCGTGCCGAAGCGCTTGGCCCAGTACGGGCGGTAGCTGGTCAGCGGTTTGGCGTTGCGCGCAAAAAAGGAAACGTCGATGGGCGCGTTCATGGACGCTTTCTTCGGAGGTGGGGCGAGGGCTGGCGGGCGGAAAGACCTGCGAGTGTAGGTTTTTCAGGCCAACCTGCGCCAGCGAAGGGGCTCCCGGCCGCCGTTCGGGCGCGTGGCCGGCACGCGGATGCCGCTGCCGGGCAACACCCGGGCGGGCCGGCGTGATTGAATAGAGGGCTGTCTGCCCCGGCCGCCATGCTGCACCCTCCCCGCGCCTATCTCTACCTCGACGCCGTCGCCCGCGCCGGCTCCATCCGCAAGGCGGCCGAAAAGCTGCATGTGGCATCCACCGCGCTCAACCGCATGATCCTGGAGCTGGAGGAACAGGCGGGCACGCCGCTGTTCGAGCGCCTGCCCCGCGGCGTGCGCCCCACAGCGGCGGGCGAGGTGCTGATCCACGCCGTGCGGCGCTCGCTGGCCGACCTGCGTTCGGCCGAATCGCACATCGAGCAGTTGCGCGGGCTGGTGCGCGGCACGGTGCGTGTGGGTTGCGCCGAATCGGTCGCCACCGACCTGATTCCCAGCGCCGTCGTGCAGTACCAGGCCCAGCACCCGGGGGTGCAGTTCCAGGTGGTGTCGGGCGTGACCCACCACCTGGTCGGCCTGCTGGGGCAGGACGAGGTGGAACTGGTGCTGGTGCACGACCCGGCGCCCAGCGACGACCTGCGTGTCATCAGCCGGCTGCACCAGCCGCTGTGCGCCATGGTGCGGCCGGACCACCCGCTGGCCGGGCGCGAAAGCCTGCGCCTGGCCGAATGCCAGCAGTACCCGGTGGCGCTGGGCGACCGCTCCTTCGGCAGCCGGCGCCTGCTCGACGCGGTGATGGACCGCTCGCGCCTGTCGATGCGGCCGCTGATCGAAGCCAGCACGGTGCAACTGCTCAAGGAGTTCACGCGCCAGACCGGTGCCATCAGCTTCCAGTTCCAGATCGGCACGTTGCAGGAAGTGCGCCGCGGCGAGCTGGTGTCGATCCCGCTGACCGATTCGGCCCTGGGCCGCAGCGAACTGGTGCTGGCGGTGCGCGACAGCCGCCGCCTGCCCATTGCCGTGCTGTCGTTCATCGAACTGCTGGTCAGCCGCCTGGCCGAACTCACCCCCTGAACCCGGCGGGCCATCCGGGCCCGCACCAGTGCACATATTTTTCTCTCACCCCGAGAGAAACATTGAGCTTCCAGGCAGCAGTCGGATTCCAGATACTGGACCCATGAACCGCGCCGACGCCGCTTTTTCCCCCCGCATGCTGCAGGTCTTGCGCCTGTCCATGGCCCATCCCGGCGACCTGTCGGCGCTGGCCGCCCTGCTCGATGCGGGCCGGGTGCGGGCCGAAGACGTGGTCGCCGTGATCGGCAAGACCGAGGGCAACGGCGGCGTGAACGACTTCACCCGCGGCTACTTCACCCAGAGCCTGATGCACCTGCTGGGCCAGCACCTGGGGCGCGCCCCGGCCGATCTGGTGCGCGAGCTGCCCTGCATCCTCTCCGGTGGCACCGAAGGCGTGCTCTCGCCCCACTACAGCGTGTTCGTGCGCGGCCCGGCCCCGGCCGATGCCCCCGCCGGCCCGGCCCTGGCCATCGGCCGCGCCTTCAGCCCGGTGACGCCGGCAGCCGATATCGGCCGCTGGGCCCAGGTGCGTGCCGTGGCCGACGCGGTG
>NZ_BSPB01000095.1:0-7110 GCF_030160815.1 Hydrogenophaga electricum
CTTGTGCATGCGCACTCATCGAAGGCGCGCGTAACCGTTCGGGCTTCACGAAGACCAGCGCGGCGGCCGTGCGTTCTGTACTCAGTCACGGGCTCGAGCACCCCAGCCGCTACCAAACTGCACGGGCCGGTCTGGCCACCTCAACGGCGGCCACACTCTACCGCGCCAGTCAGATATGAAGATACAAGCCCCGCCCGCAGCACCCTCAGCGCACCGGCGGCAGCAGGCTGTGCGAAGCGGCCTCGCGCAAAGTGGCCGAGATGGCCTCCAGCACGTCGGAGTTGAGGTTCCAGCAATGCCAGAACAGCGCCACCCCCAACTGGTGGCGCGGCGCGATGTTCACCAGTTCCCCGCGCGCCAGCGCATCGCGCACGATGAGTTCGGGCACCACGCTGACGCCCCAGCCGGCCCGCACAGCCCGCACCTGGCCTTCACTGGACGGCACGAACAGCTGCTTGAGCATCACGCGCGGCAGCCCGAAGGCCCGGCTCACGAAGCCGTGCTGCAGGTGGTCCTTGCGGTTGAAGGCCACGAACGGCATTTTGTGAAAGTTGTGCGCCGTCAGGCCCGCCGGGCAATGCACGGCGGCATAGGCGGCCGAAGCCACCGCCACGTAATTCATGGTGCCCAGCGACTCCATCTTGCAGCCGCGCAGCGACTGCCCCAGCGAGGTCACGCAGCCCAGTACCTGGCCTTCGCGCAGCCATTCGTGCGTGAATTCCTGATCGTCGGTGATGATCTCGATCGGCAGCCCGCCCTGCGCCAGCGCCCCCAGCGCGGGCAGCGCCCAGGTGGCGATGCTGTCGGCGTTGATGGCCACCGAAATGCGCTCTTCCTCGCGGCTGCTGCCGGCCGAGCTGGGCGCCAGTTCCTTGAGGTCGCGCTCCAGATCGGCGCGCAGCAGCCGCATCATCTTGGCGTGCTTGAGCATCAGCTGCCCGGCCTGCGTGGGCTTGAGCGGGCGGCTGCGCACGATGAGCACGGTGCCCACCTGGGCCTCCAGCGCCCGCAGCCGCTGCGACACCGCCGACTGCGTGATGGACAGGCGCTGCGCGGCGCGCTCGAAGCCGCCCTCTTCGATGATGGCGGCCAGACATTCGAGCGCGTCGGGGTCGAAGGTGCTCATGTTTGAGTATCAGTTATTCTGATGTTTCTAATTTTAGTTTAATTCGTCTTCACTTTCGGAAGGCTTTTTTCCATACTCGCGCCCATCGTCCTTTCTGGCTGGAGCGCCACATGCAAGTCGTCGTTTTGGGTGCGGGTGTCATTGGTGTCAGCACCGCCTGGCACCTGCTGCAACGGGGTCACGAGGTCACGCTGGTGGACCGCCAGGCCGACGCGGCGCTGGAAACCAGCTTCGGCAATGCGGCGCAGATTTCGGTGAGCTACTGCGAACCCTGGGCCAACCGCGAAGCGCCGCTGAAAGCGCTGAAGTGGCTGTTCGACCCCGAGGGCCCGCTCAAATTCCGGCCGCAGCTCGACCCGGCGCAGTGGCTCTGGGGCCTGCAGTTCCTGGCCCAGTGCAACGACGCCGCGTTCGAACGCAACGTCGCGCAACTGGTGGCCCTGGGCAGTTACAGCCACAGCGCGCTCAAGGACATGATCGCCACCACCGGCATCGAATTCAACCGCCTGACCAAGGGCATCGCCCACTACTACACCAGCCAGCAGTCGTTCGACGCTGCCGGCAACGCCGCCGACCTGATGCGCCGCCACGGTGTCAACCGCCGCGTGGTCGACCGCGACGAGTTGCTGCGCATCGAGCCGGCGCTGCGCGCCTTCGGCGACCGCATCGTGGGCGGCACGTACACCGAGTCTGACGAATCCGGCGACTGCCGCGTGTTCACCCAGGCGCTGCTGCAGCGCGCCCAACTCAAAGGCCTGCAGACGCTGATGTCGCACGACATCGTCCGCCTTCAGGCGCAGGGCGGACAGGCCCGGGGCGTGGTGGTGCGCGACCGCACCAGCGGCATCACCCGCACACTGCACGCCGATGCCTACGTGGTGGCCTGCGGTTCGTACTCGCCGGCCCTGCTGCGCCAGGTGGGCGTGCGCGCGCCGATCTATCCGGGCAAGGGTTACAGCGCCACGCTGCCGCTGCTGCGCCCGCAGGACGCCCCGCAGGTCAGCCTGCTGGACGACCAGCTCAAGGTGGCGATGTCGCGCCTGGGCAACCACCTGCGCATCGCCGGCACGATCGAGGTCGGGGGCTACGACCTCTCGCTGGACACGCCGCTGGCGCGCACCCGCGCCCGCATGCTGGTGCGCCGCATCGAGGAGGTGTTCCCCGGCGTGGCCGACACGCGCACGCCCGAAGAAGGCGGCGATCCGCAGTTCTGGTGTGGCCTGCGCCCGGCCACCCCGACCAACATTCCGTTGATCGGCCGCACCGCGGTGCAGGGCCTGTGGGTCAACGCCGGCCACGGCACGCTGGGCTGGACGCACGGCGCCGGCTCCGGCAAGGCCCTGGCCGAGCTGCTCAGCGGCGAGGTGCCGGCGATGGATTTCCGCTTCTGCGGCATGCCCCCCTCCGGCGCGAACGGCTCGCGCATGCGCCTGCACCAGGCCTGAGCCGATCCGGCCCACCGGCGCGGCTCAGCACCGGGTGTCAGCCGGTCTTGCGCAGTTGGACCGGCAGCGGCTGGGCCGCCGGCTCGGTCGGCCGCACGCGCTCGCTCATCCAGCGCAGCAGGTCCAGCCACATCTGGCGCATCTCGGCGTCCAGCGGCGTGCGGAACGCACTGGGCAATTCGATCGTGACCACCGGCATCCCTTTGTGCACGCCGCCGTAGTTGCCCAGGCTGCCGGGAAAGATGCCCACCTGGTCCAGGTAGAGCCGGCCCAGCCGCGCCGGCGGCACCGTGGGGCCGTCGAAGTCGAGCACGCCGTAGGGTGCATGGATGCTGACGATGAGGTCGGGCCGGAAGCGCTGCATCTCGTCGTGGAAGAACCGCGATTCGGGCTCCGACAACGGACTCGGGCCGGGCCAGCGGCGCGGGTCCTTGCGGGTGCGCTTTTCCCAGTAGACCTTGGCGTCGCGCTCCCAGTTGGGCGTGGGGAAGTTGCGGTTGAGGTCCACGCCGCGGGCGTTCATGCGACGGGCGGGTCGCGTCATCAGGCCATCGGGGTTGAGCGCAGGAATGAAGCGCCAGTGCGCGTTGGACGGCGTCTCCACCGCCCGCTGTATCCAGTGCAGCGCCAGCGAAGCCGAGGACAGCTCGTCCCCGTGCATGGCCCCCACCACGAGCACGCGGATACCGGGATCGGGGGCCACGACGTCGCGGTAGTAGAGCGTGCGCCCCTGCACCGACCGGCCCACGGTGGGCTTGAGCTGCGCCGACTGGCACAGCGGCGCCTTCACATTGGGCAGGCGTGCCACGAACTCGTGGCAGGGGTCGCTGCCCTGCACATCGGCCAGGGGATGCCCGGGGCCCCGTGCCAGCGGCTCGGCGCTCGGGCCCGCGGCCCAGCCGGCCACGGACAACAAAGCACCGGCCGCCGACACCAGCGCGCGGCGCAAAAAAGAGGGGGTCGTGAACATGGCCGCATTCTAGGGGGCCGACCCGGTGCACACCGGCGCCAGAGACCCGTTGCGACCCCGCATGGGCCGGGGAAAAAGCGGCGCTCAGTGCAGGCCCGGCAAGGGCTGCGGCGCGCGCTCGCGCAGGAAGTCGAGCAACAAGCCGTCAAACCGGTCGGGCGCTTCGAGCGGCATCAGGTGGCCGATGCCTGGCATCTCCACGCAGCGCCCGAGCGGGATCGCCGCCGCCATGGCCTGCAACCGCGCAGGTTCGGTCTCGCGGTCGAACGCCCCCGCCACCAGCAGGGTGGGCACGCGGATGTGGGCCAGGTCGGCCCGCCGGTCGAAGGTGGTGAAGCAGGCCAGCGCCCGCCGGTAGGTTGCCTCCGGCACCTCGGCCCCGGTGTGTTCGGCCAGGCGCAGGCCCTCGGGCAACGCCCCGGGGCCCACCAGTTGCGGCACCCGCTGCTGGGCCAGTTGGGCCATGTTCAGGCCGGTGGCGAGCGGCGCCAGCCGTGCGGTCACGAAGGCGTCGGCATCGCCGCTGAAGGCATCGGGACAACCGCACAGCACCAGCTTGCGCACCTTGTCGGGCCGGCGCGCCACCACCTCCTGCGCCACCATGCCGCCCATGCCATGCCCGACCAGGACCACGCTGTCGCACTGCAGCGCTTCGATCAGGCGCACGCAGGCCTGGGCCAAGCCTTTGAAGGTGTAGGGCTCGATGGGGGCACTGCGACCGTAACCGGGCATGTCCCAGGCCACCGCGCGGTAGCCGACTTCGGCCAGGGTCTCGACCTGGGGCGCAAAGGCGAGGTGCCCGCCATCGATGTCGTGCAGCATCAGCACGGTCGCGCCGCTGCCCAGGGTGGTGAAGGTCGGGATCATGGCCGCGCCCGGCGCCGCAGCCCGGGGATCGCCGTTGCTGGCATGTGTGCTCCTGGATTGGTGGGCCACCCACAGGGAAAGCCGAACACAGGCATTATTCACCCCTTGCCGACCTCAGCACCCATGTCACCCGCCCGCCTGCCCCACCCTTCCGCCCGCCCCCCGGCGTTTTCCCTGCCCGAATTCCGCGCTTCTCTGGGCATGTTCGCCACGGGCGTGACCATCGTCTCCGCGCGCGACGCCGATGGTCAGTTGGTGGGCCTGACGGCCAGTTCGTTCAACTCGGTGTCGCTGGACCCGCCGCTGGTGCTCTGGAGCCTGGCCCACACGGCCAGTTCGATGGCGGCGTTCGAAACCGGCCGCCACTACGCCATCAGCATCCTGGCGGCCGACCAGCAGGCGCTGGCCGAGCGCTTCGCGCAGCGCGGCGCCGACCGCTGGGCCGGTGTGGCCTTTACCGACGGCGCCAACGGCGCGCCGCTGATCGACGGCGCGGCCGCCACCTTCGAATGCTTCAACCGCAGCCGCTACACCGAAGGCGATCACATGATCTTCGTCGGCGAGGTCGAGCGCTGCGCCCACCGCGCCGGCGCGTCGCCGCTGCTGTATCACGGCGGGCGCTTCTACGCCGAACACCCGCTGTGAGCCAGCGCGCGGGCGCGCCGCTCAGGCCAAGCCGGTCTGGCGCTTCACCGCGTCTTCGTGCAGCGACTCGTTGAGCTGATCGACCACCAGGCTCCAGGACGCATCGGCGCGCAACTGCTCGCACAGCAACTGGCGCTGGCCGGCGTTCCAGTACGGCGCGTCGGCGATCTCCACGTCGGCCGGCAACTGGTGCGTCCGGATGAAGTCGGCAATCGCCGGCTCGCTGGCGTCCAGACCGAGCTGCAGAAAAAGATTGGTCATGCGGGGGGTGGCGTCGTTCACGAAAGGCTCCTGGCATCAACACGGCATACGCCCGCCGCAGCGGACGGGCATGAGAACAGACCCACCATTGTGCGACGGCGCGCCAGCCCGGGAAAACCGCGACAGCGTCCGGCGGCGGCCCCGGCTACCATCGCCCGCCATGACCGCCCGCAAGCCCCATCTCGACACCCTGGCCATCACCCTGCTGGTGGTGTGCTGCGCCTTCTGGGGCTTCCAGCAGATCCTGATCAAGTTCGCCGTGGCCGAAATCCCGCCGCTGTGGCAGGCCTCGCTGCGCATGGGCGGCGCCACGGTGCTGCTGGGGCTGTGGTGCGCCGTGCGCGGCGTGCCGCTGTTCCGGCGCGACGGCAGCCTGGGCGCCGGCCTGCTGGCCGGGCTGCTGTTTGCGGGCGAGTTCTGCTTCATCTACCTGGGCCTGCAGCACACCAGCGCATCGCGGCTGACGGTGTTCCTCTACACCAGCCCCTTCGTGGTGGCGCTGCTGCTGCCGCGCGTCGTGCCCAGCGAAACGCTGCGCCGCGTGCAGTGGATCGGGCTGGTGCTGGCCTTCGCGGCCGTGGCCGTGGCATTCAGCGAAGGCTTCCTCCACCCCTCGGCCCAGGCCGGCCAGTGGCGCGGCGATGCCATGGGCCTGGCCGCCGGCATCCTCTGGGGCCTGACCACGCTGACCATCCGCGCCAGCGTGCTGGCCAGCGCCAGCGCCGAAAAAACCCTGTTCTACCAGTTGGCCGTCACCGCGGTGGTGGCCCCCTTGCTGTCGCTCGCGCTGGGCGAGACCTGGTCGCTGGCCTATTCGCCGCTGGCCTGGGGCTCGGTGCTGCTGCAAACCACGGTGGGCGCCTTCGCCAGCTACCTGACCTGGATGTGGATGCTGCGCCACTACCCGGCCACGCAGATGGCCACCTTCACCTTCCTCACGCCCGTGTTTGCGCTGGTGTTCGGCGTGGTGCTGCTGGGCGAGCCGCTGACGGGGCAACTGCTGCTGGCGCTGGGCGGCGTGGCCGCGGGCATTGTGCTGGTGAGCCGAAGGGGGTGAGCAAGCCGACGGCCGCAGCCGTCACCCGCCGCGGGAGCGCACCCACGGCCCCACCGCGGCTGTGCGCGAGAACGCCCACCAGCCACCACGCTGTCCCCCGGTTTGGTGCCATAGTGCGTGCATGACCGATGCCCTGCACGCCCTGAGCGCCACCGAACTGATTTCCGCCTACCGCGCCGGCAGCCTCTCGCCGGTGGACGTGACCCAGGCGGTGCTGGCGCACATCGACCGCTGCGAGCCCGTGCTGTGCGCCACCTACGCGCTCGACGCCGACGCTGCCCTGGCCATGGCCCGCGCCTCGGAAGCGCGCTGGCGGGCCGGCCAGCCGATCACCGCCAACGGCGCGTGCATCGACGGCGTGCCGGTCACGATCAAGGAAAACATCGCCACGCGCGGCGTGCCGGTGCCGCTGGGCACGGCAGCCACCGATCTGGTGCCTGCCGCGCAGGATGCGCCCCCGGCAGCGCGTCTGCGCGAGGCCGGTGCGGTGTTCATCGCCAAGACCACGATGCCCGAATTCGGCATGCTGTCGTCCGGGCTGTCGAGCTTTCACGCGCTCGCGCGCAACCCCTGGAACCCGGCCATGAACTCCGGGGGCTCCAGCGCCGGCGCGGGGGCCGCCGGCGCCGCCGGCTACGGCCCGCTGCACATCGGCACCGACATCGGCGGCTCGGTGCGCCTGCCGGCGGCGTGGTGCGGGCTGGTCGGGCTCAAACCCAGCCTGGGCCGGGTGCCGATC
>NZ_BSPB01000096.1:0-7014 GCF_030160815.1 Hydrogenophaga electricum
GCACCGGCTGCGGGAGCGGGGCCCACGGCAGGATCTCGGCCAGGGCGTCGAGGCCGATGTCCTGGCTGCCATCGGCCGGCGCGAGGGCCGCGGTCACCTGCAGCTGGGCGGCAGCGCCGGCCAGCGTGCCCGTCGCCTGGGCCTGGGCGTTCAGCGCCAGCGGTGGGGCGTCCGGGCGGTCGAGCGTGGCGAGCCCGGTCAGTTGCAGCGCCAGGGGCATGGGGGCTTGCGCGCCCAGCACGGCGGTGGCCTGGTATTGCCCCTGGGCGAGGTGCACCTGCTCGATGTGCAGGGCGTGCGCAGGCTGGCCGGCGGCCAGGCCTTCGGTGGGCAGGTCCGCATCGGGCGTGAAAGCGCCGTAGCGGTAGCGGCCGCGCAGGTCCTGCAGACTGACGCTGGGCGCGACCGGATCGCTGCCGTAGCTGAATTGCCCCACCTGCCAGGCCAGGCTCACGGGCAAGGGCAGTTCCAGGGCCTGCAGCGGCTCGGTCGGGGTGGCGGTGGGCGGGCGCTGGTCCACGATGCGCAACGTGCCGATGCTGAGCGGCGGCAGGTGCAGGCCCTGGCCGGTCAGGGCGTCGAGCCAGAGCGCGCTGTGCCAGGGCGCCTGCACCTGCTCGGCCCGCACGTCGAGCCCGTTCTGCGACCAGTGCAGGCGCCCGATGTGGCCGCCGCCGCGCAGGCTGCCGCGGGCATCGCTCACGGTCAGCGTGCCGAAGGTGTCGGGGTGGTTCTGGCTCCACTCGGCCACCCATTCCAGCGCCTGGGGCAGCGAGCCGTCGCGGCCGGCCCAGAGCCACAGCGCGAGCAGGCTGGCCAGCAGCAGGCCGGCCAGGGTGCCGAAAATGCCCAGTACCCGCAGCGCCCACCGGCCGCGTGGGCGGCGAGCGGGCGGCGGCGGGGGCTGCGTGGCGGGGGGCGGTGCGGCGTGCGTGGGGTCCATGGTCAGAAGTTGAAGCCCACGTTCAGATGCAGGCGCCAAGCGCGCGTGCGCTCACCCCAGGCCAGGTCCACCTGCAGCGGGCCGACCGGGCTGTTGTAGCGGATGCCGGTGCCGATGCCGCGGTCGATGCGCCAGTCTTTCACGCTGTCGGTGATGGAGCCGGCGTCGATGAACACCACGTGTTCCCAGTTGCCGCCCGGGGCGCCGACGGGGCGCTGCCATTCCACGCTGGCCACGGCCTTGTAGCGGCCTGGCGAGACGCCACCGTCGCTTTGCGGGATGCCGATGGCGCGCAGGCTGTAGCCCCGCACCGTGGTGTCGCCGCCGGTGAGGAACAGCAGGGTTTGCGGAATGCGCGCATCCTCGGCGGCCCAGACCGCCCCGCCTTCGAGCCGCAGCACCACCCGGCCGGCGCGGCTGCTGGCCTCGTCGGACAGCGGCCAGTAGCCCAGCCAGCGGGCCTCGCCGCGTGTGAAGGGCTGGCGTTCGCTGCCCAGCGTGGTGCCCACGCCCAGCTCGAACCCCAGGCCGTATCCGGCACGCGGGAAGGGCAGGGCATCGAAACGGCGCTGGGTCCAGGCCATGTTGGCCGACACGGACGCGTCGTAGCCGTCGGTGCCCAGGGCGCGGGTGGTTTCGTGTTCGGTGCGGGCGCGGTCGTATTGCAGGTAGTAGCTGCGGTCGAGCGACTGGCCGTCCTGCGAGCGGCCCCAGCGCAGCCGCTGGCTGGTGGTGGTTTCCAGACCGTCCAGCTGGCGGGCGGCTTGCGCGCTGGTGATCCAGCGCCAGCCGTTTTCGGCCAGCGGCGACGACCATTCGGAGCGGAACACGCTGTCCTTGCGCTCCAGCTTCAGCGTGAGCTGGCTGCGCCAGTCCAGATAGGGCACGCGGTGGTGGGTGTGTTCGAGCGTGAAGCGCGCGCCGTTGTCGGTGCTGGCACCGATACCCACCGACAGCTGCTGCTTGCGCGCTTCGCGCAACTGCACCAGCACGGTCGCGGGTTCCCCGCTGGCCGAAGGCTCGACGGTGACGTAGGCGGCTTCGTAGTAGCCGGTCTCCGACAGGCGCTGTTGCGCGGTCTGCAGCACGGCGAGGTCGTAGACGCTGCCCTCGCGCAGGCCCGCCAGCGCCAGCACGTGGCGGACGGTGGCGGGGTCGTAGCGCTCGGCGCCTTCGATGCGCAGGGCGCCCAGTTGCACCGGCGGACCGGAGTCGAATTCGACCGACAGGTGCGCGGCGTGCTGGGTCGGGTCGATGTCGGCCAGGCTGTTGTAGACCCGGGCCAACGGGTAGCGGCGGGTGGTCAGGCTGCGCAGCGCGTCGGCCTTGGCGCTCGACCAGGCCGACTGCGTGAAACGCTCGCCAGTCTGCAGTGACCAGTTCGCCGTGATGCCTTCACGCTGGGCCGCGGCATCCGTGCGGTGGGCAATGTCGCCCCGGAAGTAGACGTTCACGTCGGCCACGCGCGTGGCCGGACCGGGCTGCACCCGCAGCCGCACCGTGCCCAGTGGCGCAGAACCCGCCACCGGCGGTTCGATGTGGATGTCGGGCGCGAAATAGCCCTGGGTGCCGAGCAGGCCTTCGATGTCGGTGCGCGCCTGCGCCAGCAGGCGGTCCAGCTCTTCGGCGTCCAGGTCGGGCAGCGTGCGGAAACGCTGCAGGGCCATGTGGCGCAGCAGCAGGTCGCGCAGCTCGTCGGGGGCCTCCAGGTCGATGTCGAAGCGCGGGCGCGTCTCGGCGTCGCCTTCCGGGGCGGTCGGGGTGTCCGCAGCGGCGGCCTCGACCGGCGCCTCAGACGCCGGGTCTTGGGCCTGGGCGGGCGCAGGGAGCTGCCCCAGGCAGACGCCCGCCAGCAGCATGCCCCACGCCCGGCCCACGGCGCGTGGGGTGAGCAAGGTCATCGGTGGTTCATTTCGACAGCAGACGCATCGCTTCTTCCAGGCCCTTGAGGGTCAGCGGGTACATGCGCTGGCCCATGAGCTGCTGGACGATGCTGATGCTCTGTCGATACTGCCACACGCCCTGAGGTTCCGGATTGATCCACGCGAATTTCGGGAAGGCATGTGTAAG
Organism: Hydrogenophaga electricum; assembly: GCF_030160815.1. Classification (NCBI taxonomy): domain Bacteria; kingdom Pseudomonadati; phylum Pseudomonadota; class Betaproteobacteria; order Burkholderiales; family Comamonadaceae; genus Hydrogenophaga; species Hydrogenophaga electricum. Next base: position 3,014 of record NZ_BSPB01000096.1, read on the forward strand.
CCGTTGCAACCACTCGGCGCCGGCCTCTTCGTTGTTGTATTCCACGCTGCCGCCGGGCTGCAGGATTTCGTACGGGCTCATGGTGGCGTCGCCCACGAAGATCAGCTTGTAGTCCTTGTTGTACTTGCGGATGATGTCCCAGGTCGGGAATTTTTCCGCGTAGCGGCGCTTGTTGTTCTTCCACATGTAGTCATACACGCAGTTGTGGAAGTAATAGAACTCCAGGTGCTTGAACTCGCCCTTGACGGCCGAGAACAGCTCCTCCACGCGCTGGATGTGCTCGTCCATGGTGCCGCCCACGTCCATCAGCAGCAACACTTTCACGTTGTTGTGCCGCTCCGGAATCATCTTGATGTCCAGATAGCCGGCATTGGCGGCCGTCGCGCGGATGGTGTCGGGCAGGTCGAGTTCGAGGTCGTTGCCTTCGCGCGCGAACTTGCGCAGCCGCCGCAGCGCCACCTTGATGTTGCGCGTGCCCAGCTCCTGCGTGTCGTCGTAGTCGCGGTAGGCGCGCTGGTCCCACACCTTCACCGCCGACTTGTTGCCGCCCTTGCCGCCGATGCGGATGCCCTGCGGGTTGTGGCCGCCGTGGCCAAAGGGCGAGGTGCCGCCCGTGCCGATCCACTTGCTGCCGCCTTCGTGGCGCTCCTTCTGCTCTTCGAGGCGCTTCTTCAGCGTCTCCATCAGCTCGTCCCAGTCCATCTTGGGCGCGTTGGCCTTCTGCTCCGCGGAGAGGATGCGCTCCATCTCCTGGCGCAGCCAGTCGGCGGGAATGGGCTTGGTGAAGTCGGCGATCATCTCGACGCCCTTGAAATAGGCGGCGAAGGCGCGGTCGAACTTGTCGTAGTGCTTCTCGTCCTTGACCAGCGCGGTGCGGCTGAGGAAGTAGAAGTCGTCCATGCTGCAGGCGTCCGGGTTGGTCGGCCCGACCACGTCGGCCTTCAAGGCTTCCAGCAGCGTCAGGTATTCCTTGACCGACACCGGCAGCTTGGCCGCGCGCAGGGTGTAGAAGAAGTCGATCAGCATGGCAATGCTCCGTTCAGCCGTGCCGCCCACGCAGGTACAGCAACTGCGCCCGGGCCTCGGGCCATTCGCCGGCGGTCATGCTGTACATGACGGTGTCGCGGATGGTGCCGTCGCGGCGCAGCGCGTGGCCGCGCAGCACGCCGTCTTTTTGGGCCCCAAGGCGTTCGATGGCGCGCTGGCTGGCGAAGTTGTAGTTGTCGGTGCGCCAGCCCACCACGCGGCAGCCCAGGGTGTCGAAGGCGTGGCCCATCATGAGCAGCTTGGCGGTGGTGTTGACGTGGCTGCGCTGCACGCTGCGGGCGTACCAGGTCCAGCCGATCTCGACCCGCTGCACGGCCGGCACGATGTCGTGGTAGCTGGTGCTGCCGAGCACGCGGTCGCTGGCGTCGTCGATCACGGCGAACGCGAAGCGGTGGCCTTCTTCGCGCATCTTCAGCGCGGTTTCGATGTAGGCGCGGGTGTTCTCAGGCTCGGGCACCGAGGTGACCCGCAGGGTCCAGAGTTCGCCGTCGGCCGCAGCGGCGCGCAGGCCGTCTTCGTGCGCCAGCGCCAGGGGCTCCAGGCGCAGGCCGTGGTCGCGGAGGGTGACGGGCTGGACGAACATCACCGGTTGCGCTGGTTCATGAACACCAGCTTTTCGAACAGCGTGGTGTCCTGTTCGTTCTTGAGCAGGGCGCCCACCAGCGGCGGGATGCTGACCTTGCTGTCGGCACTTTGCAGCGCTTCGACCGGGATGTCTTCGGCCATCAGCAGCTTGAGCCAGTCGATCAGTTCGGAGGTAGAGGGCTTCTTCTTGAGGCCGGGCAGGTTGCGCACGTCGTAGAAGGTCTTCATGGCCGCCGTCAGCAGGTCCTGCTTGAGGTCGGGGAAGTGCACGTCCACGATCTTCTTCATCGTGTCGGCTTCGGGGAACTTGATGTAGTGGAAGAAGCAGCGGCGCAGGAAGGCGTCGGGCAGCTCCTTCTCGTTGTTCGAGGTGATGAACACCAGGGGCCGGTGCTTGGCCTTGATGAGCTCGCGCGTTTCGTAGCAGTAGAACTCCATGCGGTCGAGCTCGCGCAGCAGGTCGTTGGGGAACTCGATGTCGGCCTTGTCGATTTCGTCGATCAGCAGCGCCACCGGCTGGTCGGCGGTGAAGGCCTGCCACAGCACGCCCTGCACGATGTAGTTGCGGATGTCCTGCACGCGCTGGGCGCTGTCGGCGGTGTTGAGCTGGCTGTCGCGCAGACGGTTCACCGCGTCGTATTCGTACAGACCCTGCTGCGCTTTGGTGGTGCTCTTGATGTGCCACTGCAGCAGCGGCATGTTCAGCGCCTGCGCCACTTCTTCCGCCAGCATGGTCTTGCCGGTGCCGGGCTCGCCCTTGACGAGCAGGGGGCGCTTGAGCGTGATGGCGGCGTTGACGGCCAGCATCAGATCCTGGGTGGCGACGTAGTTTTCAGAGCCTTGGAATTTCATGGATGGGCAGGTGACGCGAAGGGGACTGGAGGGGTCTGGCTCAGGGTTATCAATAAGCTTGAGCTGATAACCTAGTCTATATAATCGACTGTTGATTTTTATCAATCGACCATTTCATTGTGCTTGCAAAATGAATTCACTGTTGCCCACGATCGTCCGTACCGTTGTCGCCGTTGCGACCCTTTCCGCGGCAACGCTGACTGCGCATGCCCAGGGCGTGACCGGTGATGTGCAGGCAGGTCACAAGAAGGCCGAGATGTGCATCGGGTGCCATGGCATCCCCGGCTACCAGAACAGCTTCCCCGAGATCCACAAGGTACCGAAGATTTCGGGCCAGAACGGTGCGTACATCGTGTCCGCGCTGAATGCCTACAAGAAGGGTGACCGCAAGCACCCGACCATGCGCGGCATCGCCGGCTCGCTGTCCGAGCAGGACATGGCCGACCTGGCGGCGTTCTACGCCAGCCAGGCCGGTCAGACGCCGGCCGACACGCCCAAGACGGCCAGTGCCACGGCCGCGGCGCTGATTGAAAAGGGCGCCTGCGCGTCCTGCCACGGGGCCAACTTCGCCAAGCCGATCGACCCGAGCTACCCCAAGATCGCCGGCCAGCACGCCGACTACCTCTACGTCGCGCTCAAGGCCTACACGGTCGAAGGCAACAACGTGGTGGGCCGCTCCAACGGCGTCATGGCGGGCATTGCCAAGCAGTTCAAGCCGGCCGAAATGCGCGAGATCACCAAGTACCTGAGCACGCTCGACGGCGACCTGCAGACGGTGCCGCAATCGCGTTTCCGCTGAACGCGTGCGGGCCGGGTTGCCGGCACGCCGCGTGAAAAAGCCACCTCATGGGGTGGCTTTTTTTGTGCCTCAGTCGCGTGTGGCGCGGCGGCGGACTTCGTCGATATAGGCCTGTCCGTCCGGCGGACGCCCGGCGCGCTGGCTTTCCCAGATCATGCGGCCCAGGCATTCCATCACCTCGTGATGCGCCACGTGGAGGTCGCCCCGGCGCGCGGCCAGCAGTTCCACGGCCTGGCGGATGCCCGGAGGCTGGTCGATGCTGCACTGCTCGCTGATCGACAGGTGCATGGACAGGTGCAGGAAGGGGTTGTCCTGCGTGCCGTCGCCCGGCTGGCCCAGTTGCGCCAGGGCGGCGTCCACATCGGCCAGTGTGGCGTGGTATTCGGGGTGCTCACCGATCCATTGGCCAGCCAGCACTTCGATGGCCTCCATGGTTTCGCCAGCCAACTGCTTGGCGTGGACCGCGCAAAAGAAGCGCCGGACATCGGCTTGAGAGGGGCTGAACATGGGATGCATTATCCTGCATGTTTTCGAGGAGACATTGCATGCCCCCAGCCTTCATCTGCGACGCGATCCGCACCCCCTTTGGCCGCTACGGCGGCGCCCTCAGCAGCGTGCGCACCGACGACCTCGGCGCCATCCCGCTCAAAGCCCTCATGGCCCGCAACCCCGGCGTGGACTGGGCCGCCCTGAGCGACGTCATCTACGGCTGTGCCAA
>NZ_BSPB01000097.1:0-6278 GCF_030160815.1 Hydrogenophaga electricum
TCGCATCGTCTGGACTCCTTGTTGAGCGAGCAGTCAGTATCTACAACGATGCTCCTGAATGCCAGGTTTTATGGGAGCGAAATTCAACAGCCTGCTAGCGCCCCGCAACGCGTTCCCGATCAGGCCTCTTTGGCCTGGGCGAGCAGCGTGTCTGCGTCGCTGACTTCAAACTGCCCCGGCCCTTCGACATTAAGGGTGCGCACCACACCATCCTTGACGAGCATGGAATACCGGTTGCTGCGCAGGCCCAGGCCACGCGCGGTCAGATCCAGCGTCAGGCCCGTCGCCTGCGCAAATGCCGCACTGCCGTCGGCCAGCATCCGGACCTTGCTCCCGGTCTTCTGATCACGCGCCCATGCGCCCATCACAAAGACGTCGTTGACGCTCAGACACCAGATCTCGTCGACAGCCGCGGCCTTGAGCTCGTCGTAACGCTCAACATAACCCGGCACATGCTTGGCCGAGCACGTCGGCGTGAAAGCACCCGGCACCGCGAACAGCGCAATGGTCTTGCCCGCGCTGGCCTGGGCGGTGTCCACCGGATTCGGACCGATGCTGCACCCGTTGCCCTCGACCTCGCTGAACTCCATCAGCGTCATGGCGGGAATCTTGTCGCCAACCTGGATCATGAAAATCTCCTCATCACTGTGACTGGGCCTTCGCCCGGGGTGGGCCGCCGGGACCCGAAAATGAAAAAAGCGACCGAGATTCTCGGTCGCTTTTCGGCAGTCTGCTGGCCCGGGGGCCGAACAGGCTTACACCAGCGCAGCCTTTTGGACCAGGCGGGTAGCCACCCAGTTCTTGGTCTTGGACAGCGGACGGCTTTCGGTGATCTCGATCAGGTCACCCATCTTGTAGTCACCGTTTTCGTCATGAGCGTGGTACTTGCTCGACTTGATCACGATCTTGTCATAGATGGGGTGCTTGACGCGGCGCTCAACCAGCACGGTCACGGTCTTGGCACGCTTGTCGCTCACCACCTTGCCAACCAGGGTGCGCTTGAGGGATGTTTTGGCTTCCGTCATTTCGTCACTCCTTACTTGGCGGCGCGTTGCTTCTCGGCCAGAACGGTCTTGGCACGAGCGATGGCGCGGCGGGTGTCGCCCAGCGTGGCGGTGTTGTTCAACTGTTGCGTGGCCTTCTGCATGCGCAGGCCGAAATGGGCCTTTTGCAGCGATTTCACTTCGGCCTCCAGGCCGGCCACATCCTTCTGGCGCAGTTCAGTAGCTTTCATCAATGTTCTCCTGAATCACTGACCCAGCATGCGCGCCACGAAGGTGGTGCGCAGGGGAAGTTTGGCCGCAGCCAGGGCGAAGGCTTCGCGAGCAAGTTGCTCGGGCACGCCAACGATTTCGTACAGCACCTTGCCAGGCTGGATTTCAGCCACGTAGTACTCCACACCACCCTTGCCGTTACCCATACGGACTTCGGCGGGCTTCTTCGAGATCGGCTTGTCGGGGAACACGCGGATCCAGATGCGGCCACCACGCTTGACGTGGCGGGAAATCGCACGACGAGCGGCTTCGATCTGACGGGCCGTCAGACGGCCGCGGTCGGTGGACTTCAGGCCGAAGTCACCGAACGCCACGGTCGCGCCACTGGTGGCGACGCCCGTGTTGCGGCCCTTTTGCTCTTTACGGTATTTGCGACGAGCAGGTTGCAGCATGTTTATTCTCCTTTGCCGTCCGCAGGTGCCCCTGCGGGTGCGTCTTTGCGAACGCGCTTAACGGCGGGTTTGTCGGTCGCCTCGGCAGGCTTGTCGCTGCCATCTGCCGGCGCAGCGTTGCCGCCACGGCGCACAGCGGCACGGGCAGCCGGGCCAGCCGGACGCTCGCGGCGCGGGCCGCGCGGACGGCGCTCTTCGCCTTCGGGGCGCGGCGTGCTGTCCAGCGAAGGCGCGTCATTCCGGCCCAGGGTGTCACCCTTGTAGACCCACACCTTCACGCCGATGATGCCGTAGGTGGTCTTGGCTTCGGAGGTACCGTAATCGATGTCGGCGCGCAGGGTGTGCAGCGGCACACGACCTTCGCGATACCACTCGGTACGGGCAATTTCGATGCCGTTCAGACGACCGGAAGACATGATCTTGATGCCCTGGGCACCCAGACGCATGGCGTTCTGCATGGCGCGCTTCATGGCGCGGCGGAACATGATGCGCTTTTCGAGCTGCTGGGTGATCGAGTCGGCGATCAGCTTGGCATCGATTTCGGGCTTGCGCACTTCTTCGATGTTGACGGCAACCGGCACGCCGAGCTTGACGGCCAGATCCTTCTTCAGCTTCTCGATGTCCTCGCCCTTCTTGCCGATCACCACACCCGGACGGGCCGAGTAGATGGTGATGCGGGCGTTTTTGGCCGGACGCTCGATCACGACGCGCGAAACGGCGGCGTTCTTGAGCTTTTCCTTGAGGTACTCGCGCACCTTGATATCTTCGGCCAGCATGCCGGCGAAGTCACGGTTGTTGGCATACCAACGGCTGGCCCAGTTGCGGGAAACAGCCAGGCGGAAGCCGGTCGGGTTGATTTTCTGTCCCATGTTCCAGTGACCTCTTCAGTTGCCGACCGTCACGTAGATGTGACACGTGGGTTTGCTGATGCGGTTGCCGCGGCCCTTGGCGCGGGCCGTGAAACGCTTGAGCGTGGTGCCTTGCTCGACGTAGATGGTCTTGACCTTCAGTTCGTCGATGTCAGCGCCGTCGTTGTGCTCGGCGTTGGCGATGGCCGACTCGAGCGCCTTCTTGACGATGCCAGCGGCCTTCTTCTGCGTGAAGGCCAGGATGTTCAGAGCCTGGTCGACCTTCTTGCCGCGAATCAGGTCGGCCACCAGACGGCCCTTGTCCACCGACAGGCGCACGCCGCGGACGACACAGCGGGTTTCAGTAGTCATGATGGTGATCCTTACTTCTTGGCTTTCTTGTCGCCCGGATGGCCCTTGAAGGTGCGCGTCAGGGAGAACTCGCCGAGCTTGTGACCGACCATCTGGTCGGTGATGTAGACCGGCACGTGCTGCTTGCCGTTGTGCACGGCAATCGTCAGACCGATGAACTCGGGCAGGATCATGGAGCGGCGCGACCAGGTCTTGACCGGCTTCTTGTCCTTGGTGGACACGGCCTTTTCGACCTTGGCCAGCAGGTGGTGGTCAACGAAGGGACCTTTTTTGAGAGAACGAGTCATTTCGTCAACCCCTTACTTCTTGCGACGCGAGACGATCATCGACTGCGTGCGGCGGTTGTTGCGGGTGCGGTAGCCCTTGGTCAGGTTGCCCCACGGATCCACCGGAGCGCGGCCTTCGCCGGTCTTGCCTTCACCACCACCGTGCGGGTGGTCGATCGGGTTCATGGCGGTACCACGAACCGTCGGGCGAATGCCCATGTGGCGCTTCACGCCGGCCTTGCCGATCTGGCGCAGGCTGTGCTCGGTGTTGGAAACTTCACCGATGGTGGCGCGGCAGTCCACGTGGATCTTGCGCACTTCGCCCGAACGCATACGGACCTGGGCGTAGATGCCTTCACGGGCCAGCAGCACGGCAGAGGCACCGGCCGAACGCGCGATCTGCGCACCCTTGCCGACTTGCAGCTCGATGCAATGGATCGTCGAACCCACAGGGATGTTGCGGATCGGCAGGGTGTTGCCCACGCGAATGGGCGACTCAGCGCCAGACAGCAGCGTGGCACCGACTTCAACGCCGCGCGGGGCGATGATGTAGCGGCGCTCGCCATCGGCATAACACAGCAGCGCAATGTGCGCCGTGCGGTTCGGGTCGTACTCGATGCGTTCGACCTTGGCCGGGATGTTGTCCTTGTTGCGACGGAAGTCCACCACACGGTAATGGTGCTTGGCACCACCACCCTTGTGGCGCACCGTGATGTGGCCGTTGTTGTTGCGGCCAGACTTCTGGTGCTGGGGTTCCAGCAGCGGCGCAAAACCGTCGCCCTTGTGCAGGTGGTCGCGCGTGACCTTCACCATGCCGCGACGGCCTGGCGAAGTTGGTTTCATCTTGATGACTGCCATGATCAGACGGCCTCCCCACCGAAGTTCAGCTCTTGACCCTCAGCCAGCGTCACGTACGCCTTGCGCACGTGATCACGGCGGCCCACGGTCTTGCCGAAGCGCTTGGTCTTGCCCTTTTGGTTGAGCACGGAAACGCCTTTGACCTGGACCTTGAACAGCAGTTCGACGGCGGCCTTGATCTCGGGCTTGGTAGCGTCCTGCAGCACCTTGAACAGCACGGCATTGGACTTTTCGGCAGCCTGCGTGGCCTTCTCGGACACGATCGGTGCCACGAGGACCTGCATCAGGCGACCTTCATCGAATTGGGCGGCGCTCATGCGAACATCTCCTTGAGCTGGTCGATGGCACCCTTGGTGACGATCACCTTCTTGAAGTGCACCAGCGACACCGGATCGGCGTAACGGGGCTCGACCACCAGCACATTGGGCAGGTTGCGCGAGGCCAGGTACAGGTTCTCGTCGACTTCCTCAGCGATGACCAGAACGTGGTTCAGGTTCATGGCCTTGAACTTGGCGGCGAGCGGCTTGGTCTTGGGCGAATCGACCTTGATCGAGTCCACCACGGCCAGGCGGCCTTCACGGGCCAGTTGCGAGAAGATGGAGGCCATGCCGGCGCGGTACATCTTCTTGTTCAGCTTCTGGGTGAAGTTTTCGTCCGGGCTGTTCGGGAAGATACGGCCGCCCCCACGCCACAGCGGGGAAGACGTCATACCAGCACGAGCGTTGCCGGTGCCCTTTTGCTTGAACGGCTTCTTGGTCGAGTGCTTGACCATTTCCCGGTCTTTTTGCGCACGCGTACCTTGACGGGCATTGGCCTTGTAGGCCACCACCAGCTGGTGGATCAGCGATTCGTTGTAGTCACGACCGAACACGGTCTCAGGCACGTCCAGCTTGGACGCGGCTTGACCCTGGTCGTTCAGGAGTTCGACTTGCATCAATGGGCTCCTCAGGCTTGCTTGGCCTTGACGGCAGGGCGAACGGTCACGAAACCGCCCTTGGAACCGGGGATGGCGCCTTTGATCAGCAGCAGCTGACGGGCTTCATCCACGCGGAACAGGTCCAGGTTCTGGATGGTCTTGGTCTCATCGCCCATGTGACCGGTCATCTTCTTGCCCGGGAACACGCGGCCCGGATCCTGGGCCATGGAGATGGAGCCCGGCACGTTGTGCGAACGGCTGTTACCGTGCGACGCGCGCTGCGAGCTGAAGTTGTGACGCTTGATGGTGCCGGCGTAGCCCTTACCGATCGAGGTGCCTTGCACGTCGACCTTCTGGCCCGCAGCGAACACGGCATTGGCTGCCACGGTGGTGCCCGGCTGGTACTGGGCGGCCACTTCGGCGGTCACGCGGAATTCCTTGATGACTTCACCCGCTTCGACACCGGCCTTGGCCAGATGGCCCGCTTCGGGCTTGGTGACGCGGGAGGCGCGACGCTGGCCGAAAGTGACCTGCAGCGCATCGTAGCCGTCGTTGGCTTCGGTTTTGACTTGTGTCACACGGTTGTTCGACACATCCACCACCGTGACAGGCACTGCGTCCCCGTCATCGGTGAACAGACGCATCATGCCCACCTTGCGACCCAACAACCCGAGGGAGTTGCTAAGACTCATTGTTTTCTCCGTTCCCGACTTCAATTGGCCGGGGCTGATGTTGGCCTGGCCAGCCCAAAGGCTTCCAGGTCGGGGTCGACACATCGCGTTCTCAACGAACCCGCCGCATCGGCATGCGAAAAATCCGGTCCAAAGACCGGAAAGCCCGCCAGTATAACCAGTGGGCTTTTTTTGTGCAAGGCCCGGCCGTCGCCGGTCAGGCCACCCAGTGTTACTGGAGCTTGATTTCGACGTCGACGCCGGCCGGCAGATCCAGCTTCATCAGAGCGTCGACCGTCTTGTCGGTCGGGTCGACGATGTCCATCAGACGCTGGTGCGTGCGGATTTCGAGCTGATCGCGGCTGGTCTTGTTGACGTGCGGCGAACGCAGGATGTCGAAACGCTTCATGCGGGTCGGCAGGGGCACCGGACCCTTGACGATCGCACCGGTACGCTTGGCGGTGTCGACAATTTCGGCAGCGGACGTGTCGATCAGCTTGTAATCGAACGCTTTCAGGCGGATGCGGATCTTTTGCTTGGTGGACATGGTTGTTCCTTAGGCAATGATCTTGGCCACGACGCCAGCGCCGACGGTACGGCCGCCTTCACGGATGGCGAAGCGCAGACCTTCTTCCATGGCGATGGGGGCGATCAGCTTGACGGTGATCGACACGTTGTCGC
>NZ_BSPB01000098.1:0-6198 GCF_030160815.1 Hydrogenophaga electricum
CAGCGCCTCCATCGCTTCGCGCTGGCGTGCCGTGGCCTGCTGCACCACGTCGTCGGCCTGGCTGCCGAGCAGCGCGCGCAGGGGGGCCAGCGCATCGGGGCCGAGCGTGTGTGCCAGCGTCAGGCGGGCGCCGGTGGCGGCGGCCAGACCGAAGCCCCGGTCGACCGCGTGCCGGGCGCTGGCGGACAGGTCGGTGGCGGCGAGGATGTGTCGGATCGTCGGCATGTCGGGTCTCCTTGCAAGGGCGGGCCGCGTCAGAGGCGGTCCACGTTCGAGCGGCGCAGCCACGCCTTTTCCAGTTCCACCAGGACGAACAGCCCGGCGCCGATGGCCACGATCATGGTCCACGACGACAAGGACAGCGGCGTGCTGCGGAACAGCTGCTGCAGCGTGGGGGCGTAGGTGAACAGCAGTTGCAGCAGCACCAGCAGCAGGGCCACGCCCAACGCCACGCGGTTGCCGGTGAGCGTTTCCCACCGGAAGGCGTGGCGCGTGAAGTGGCGCACGTTGAACAGGTAGAACAGCTCGCACACCACGATGGTGTTGACGGCGGCGGTGCGCGCGGTCTCCAGCGCCGCGCCCCGGGCCAACTCCCAGTGGAAGACCCAGAACGTGGCCGCGACCATGAGCGCGATCACGTACAGGATGCGCGTGCCCAGTGCGCGCGTGATGATGGACTCGCCCGGCGACCGCGGCGCGTGCCGCATCACACCGGGTTCGGCCGGCTCGAAGGCCAGCGACAGCGCCAGCGTGACCGAGGTGACGGTGTTGACCCAGAGAATCTGCGCGGCCGTCACCGGCAGCGGCAGGCCGGCGAAGATGGCCAGCAGGATCACGCCCGCCTCGCCGCCGTTGGTGGGCAGCATGTGCATCAGCGACTTCTTGATGTTGTCGTAGACCACGCGGCCTTCGCGCACGGCGCGCGCGATGGTGGCGAAGTTGTCGTCGGTGAGCACCAGGTCGGCCGCTTCGCGCGCGGCGTCGGTGCCCTTGCCGCCCATGGCCACGCCGACGTCGGCGGCCTTGAGCGCGGGTGCGTCGTTGACGCCGTCGCCGGTCATGGCCACCAGGTGGCCTTCGGCCTGCAGCGCGGCGATCAGGCGCAGCTTGTGCTCGGGGCTGGCGCGCGCGAACACGTCGGTGTCCTGCGCGGCGCGGCGCAGGGCGGCCGCGTCCAGGGTGGCGATGACGTCGCCCGTGAGCGCGTGCCCGGCCTGCAGGCCGAGCTGGCGGCCGATGGCGGCGGCGGTGACGGCGTGGTCGCCGGTGATCATCTTGATGCGGATGCCGGCCTGCTGGCATTCGGCCACGGCGGCGATGGCCTCGTCGCGGGGTGGGTCGATGATGCCGACCAGGCCCAGCATCTCAAAGCGCGGCCGCATGTCGGCGATGTCGATCTCGGCGTGGTCGGCGGGCCAGTCGGCACGCGCCAGCGCCAGCACGCGTTCACCCGCGCTGGCGGCGCGTTCGAGGGCAGCAGCCCAGTGCGCAGCGTCCAGCGGCTGGCCGCCGGCCTGCGTCGTGCACAGCGCCAGCACGCGTTCGGGCGCGCCCTTGAGCAAGACCTCGTGGTGGCCCGCGTGGTCGTGGTGCAGCGTGGCCATGTACTGGCGCTCGGACTCGAACGGAATCGCGTCCACACGCGGGTGGGCCTGAATGCCCTCAGCGGCATCCAGCCCGCCTTTGTGCGCCAGCGTGATCAGCGCGCCTTCGGTCGGGTCTCCCGTCATGCGCCATTCGCCGGTTTCGTCGCGGTGAACGCGTGCGTCGTTGCACAGCAGCGCGCAATGCAGCAGCGCCTGCAGCGCCGCGCTGTCGCAGGTCTGGCAGACCTGGTCGTTCATCAGGAAGCTGCCGTTGGGCGCGTAGCCGGTGCCGGTGATCCGCAGTTCGCGGTCGGCCAGCACCACGCGCACGGCGGTCATCTCATTGCGTGTGAGCGTGCCGGTCTTGTCGCTGCAGATCACGGTGACCGAACCCAGCGACTCCACCGCCGGCAGGCGCCTTACGATGGCCTGCTTGCGCGCCATCACGCGGGTGCCGATGGCCAGCACGATGGTCACCACCGCGGGCATGCCTTCGGGAATGGCCGCCACCGCCAGGCCGACCACGGCCAGGAACAGCTCCAGCGGGGCCATGCCGGCCACGAAGTGACCCCAGGCCATGGTCAGCACCGACACGGCCAGGATGGCGGCGGTGATCTGGCGGGCAAAGCGGTCGAGTCGGCGCGTCAGCGGCGTGGCCAGGGTCCGGACCTCGCCCACCAGCGTGCCGATGCGGCCGATTTCGGTCTGCGCGCCCGTGGCCACCACCACGCCACAACCGGTGCCGCAGGCCACCAGCGTGCCCGAATGGCACAGGCCGCGGCGGTCGCCCACGCCCGCGTCGGCGGCGGTCGCGGCGGTGTCCTTGTCGACCGGGGCGGACTCACCGGTCAGCGCCGCTTCGACCACGCGCAGGTTGCGCGCCTGCAGCAGGCGCAGGTCGGCCGGGACCTTGTCGCCCGCCTCCAGCAGCACCACGTCGCCGGGCACCAGGTCGCCGGCGTCGATCTGCTGGCGCTCGCCCTGGCGCAGCACGGTGGCGTGCGCGGCCAGCATGCCGCGCACCGCGTCGAGCGCGCGCTCGGCCTTGCCTTCCTGGATGTGGCCGATCACCGCGTTGATCAGCACCACGCCCAGGATCACGCCCGCGTCCACCAGGTGGCCCAGCGCCAGGGTGGTCAGGCCCGCGGCCAGCAGCACGTAGATCAGTGGGTTGTGGAACTGCCCCAGAAAACGCAGCCAGGGCGGCCGGCGTTTCGCTTCGGGCAGGCGGTTGGGGCCGTGGCGCTGCCGGCGTTCGGCGATGGCCGGTGGGGCCAGCCCCAGCGCCGGATCGACCGCCAGCCGGGCGGCGGTGTCGCTGGGGGAGAGGGTGTGCCAGGGCGTGGTGGCCAGGGCGGCCGGATCGGTGTCCTTCATGCTTTGGGCGGTTGGGCGGCGGCCGGCACGGCCACGCGCGAAAGAATGTGGGCGGCCATGCCGCGCGCCAGTTCGTGTTCGCCCAGGAAGACTTCGCCCAGGCTCTCCTGCCGCAGCAGCGCGGCTTCTTCTTCGTTGTGGGTGCGCAGCACCACTTCGATGCCGGGGTTGAGCGTGCGTGCGATCTCGACCATCTTGCGCACATTGACGGTGTCGGGGATGGCCACCACCAGCATCGCCGCGCGCGCGATGTGCGCCTGGATCAGCACCTCGGGCGTGCCGGCGTCGCCGCTCACCGCGGCCATGCCGTCGCGGCGCAGCGCGTCCACCAGCTCGCGGTTCTGTTCGGCCACCACGAAGGGCAGGCCGCGCTCGCGCAACGTGCCGGCGATGCGCCGGCCCACGCGGCCGTAGCCGACCAGCACCACCTGGCCGCTGAGCAGGCGCTGGTCGGTGCTGGTGGGCAGCTCGGCCAGCGGGTCATCGCGCAGCTCCAGCCGGCGGGCGAGTGCGGAGCGCGCCAGAATCCACAGCCGCAGCGGCTCGGACAGCGTGAAGGCGGCGGCGTTGAGCGCGATGGAAATCAGCGCGCCGGCCAGCACCAGGCTCTGGCCTTCCACCGGCATCAGGCCCAGGGCCACGCCCAGGCCGGCCAGAATGAAGGAGAACTCGCCGATCTGGGCCAGGCTGGCGCCCACCGTGAGCGCCGTGTTCAGCGGGTAGCGGAACAGCAGCACCAGGGCCACAGCCGCCACCGTCTTGCCCACCAGGATGATCACCACCACCGCCAGCAGCTTGATGGGCTGGGTCCAGATCACGGCCGGGTCGAACAGCATGCCCACCGACACGAAGAACAGCACCGCGAAGGCGTCGCGCAGCGGCAGCGATTCGTCGGCGGCGCGGTGGCTGAACTCGGACTCGCGCATCATCATGCCGGCGAAGAAGGCCCCGAGCGCGAACGACACGTCGAACAGCTTGGCGGCGCCGAAAGCCACGCCCACGGCCGTGGCCACCACGGCCAGGGTGAACAGCTCCTGCGAGCCGGTGCGCGCCACCCACCACAGCAGCTTGGGCAGCACGCGCCGGCCCACCACCAGCATCAGCACGATGAAGGCCGTGACCTTGGCCAGCGTCATGCCGACCGTGGCCCAGATCTCGCGCAGCGAGGTGGGGGCCAGGTCGGTGGCTGCGGTGCTTTCCTGCAGCAGCCCGGCCAGGGCCGGCAGCAGCACCAGCACCATGACCATCACCAGGTCTTCCACCACCAGCCAGCCGACCGCGATCTGGCCGTTGACCGACTTGAGCAGGCCGCGCGCTTCGAGCGCGCGCAGCAGCACCACGGTGCTGGCCACCGACAGGCACAGGCCGAACACGATGGCGCCGCCGAGCGACCAGCCCCACAGCATGGCCACGCCCATGCCCAGCAGCGTGGCCACGCCAATCTGCACGATCGCGCCTGGCACCGCGATGCGCTTGACCGCCATCAGGTCCTTGAGCGAGAAGTGCAGCCCGACCCCGAACATCAGCAGCATCACGCCGATCTCGGCCAACTGGCCGGCCAGCCCGAGGTCGGCCACGAAGCCCGGGGTTGACGGGCTGATGACGATGCCGGCCAGCAGGTAACCCACCAGCGGCGGCATGCCCAGGCGGCTGACGACCAGGCCGAAAACCATCGCCAGGCCGAAGCCGGCGGCGATGGTGGCAATCAGGCTGACGTCGTGCGGCATCGGGAGCGGGTTCCTGGCGCGGGGTGGAAAAAGTCACGGATGCTTGAAACCTTAACAGAGCAAGGCCAGGCCCGCAGCCGCTGGTGGCGCCCGCAAGCCGCCACCGGCCGCATTTCGCGCCCGGAAGGCGCCCGGCGGTTGGCGACAATCGAGCGATGACGGAGATCCTGTTTCCTTTTGCCGGCGGCCTCGGCCTGTTCCTGATCGGCATGATGCTGATGTCGCAAGGCCTGGTCGGTTTTGCCGGCGGCGCGCTGCAGCGGGCGCTGATCCGCTTCACCGGCAGCCCGTTCCGGGCTTTCGCCTCGGGCACCGTGGTGACCATGCTGGTGCAGTCTTCCACCGCCACCACGGTGACGCTGATCGGCTTCGTCAGCGCGGGGTTGATCGGTTTTTCGCAGGCCATCGGCGTGCTGATCGGCGCCAGCCTGGGCAACACCGCCACCGGCTGGATCGTGGCCGGGCTGGGGCTCAAGATCAGCCTGGGCTACTACACCATGCCGCTGATCGGCGTCGGCGCCTTCCTCAAGCTGCTGGGGCGCGGCCGCATCACCGAACTGGGCCTGGCGCTGGCCGGCTTCGGGCTCATGTTCACCGGGCTGGACACCCTCTCCAAAGGCATGCAGGCGCTGTCGACGGTGTTCAACCTGGCCTCGCTGCCGGTGGGCGGTTATGGCGCACGCATGGCGGTGATGCTGGTCGGGCTGACGATGACGGCCATCATGCAGTCGTCCACGGCCGCCATCGCCACCACGCTGACGGCGTTGCATGGCCAGGTGATCAACTTCGACCAGGCGGCGGCCCTGGTGGTGGGCGCGGCCATCGGCACCACGCTCACCGGCGTCATCTCGGCCATCGGCGGCACCGTGCACGCCAAGCGCACGGCGCTGGCCTACGTGCTGTTCAACGCCGGCGCGGGCATCATCGCCATCGCCCTGCTGCCGCTGTTCCACACCGCCATCGGCTGGCTGAACGCGCACATGGGGCTGGACGCCGGGGCCAGTTCCCTGGCCGCCTTCCACACCCTGTTCATCGCCGTGGGCGTGCTGCTGTTCCTGCCCGTGGCGGGGCCGTTCTCGCGCTGGATCGAACGCCTGGTGCCCGACACCGGCAGCGCCGCCACGGCCCGCCTAGACGCCAGCCTGCTGACCCTGCCCGACGTGGCGCTGGAAGCGTCCGAGCGCGCGCTCGAACACCTCGCCGGCGAGGCGCTGGCGATCTTCGAGGCCCGGCTGCGCGACGAGGACGGCAGCGCGCTGGCCGAGCGCCTGCGCGCGCTCGACGGGGAAATCGACCGCGTCTACGACTTCGTGGGCCGCATCGAGCTGCCGGCCGGCGACGAGGCGAGCGCCGCCTCGCGCATCGCCCAGCTGCATGCCATCGACCACCTGCTGCGCCTGCGCACGCGCCTGCACGACCTGGCACAGGCCACGGCGCCCCTGGGCGGCCCCGACTACGCCTGGGCCACGACGCCCTGCCACCGCATCGCCGACATCGCGCGGCGCGGG
>NZ_BSPB01000099.1:0-5824 GCF_030160815.1 Hydrogenophaga electricum
TCGATCACCCCAGCCGCTACCAAACTGCACGGGCCGGTCTGGCCGCCTCAACGGCGGCCACACTCTACCGCGCCAGTCAGATATGAAGATACAAGCCACACCCACCACGGCTTCCGCGTCTGGTCTCGGGTGGGCCGTCAGTGGCGCACGCGCTGGTAGATCAGCAGGCTTTCTTTGCGGTCGGTCAGGCGCCGCACGGTGGCCCGAAATGCCCAGTCGGTCAGTTGCACGCGCTCATCGAGCGTGGGCTGGCTGTCGGGATCGACGACCAGCGTGCGACAGGCTTGGCCACTTTCCGCGCTGTCGGTGCGGACCAGCGTCAGGCGACCGTGATAGCCGAGTGCGGCGATCTGCGCCTGACTCAACCCGTCCACCAGCACGCAATTGCCCGGGGGCACCAGGGAGGCGATGCGCCGGCTGATCGGGCCGTAGCTGCGCGCATGATCGAGCAGAGGCAGCCACAGGCTCATCAACAGCAACCAGCACAGCGTGCTGCCGGCGGCCGGCAGCACCAGACTCTTCCACAGAGCTTTGCGGTGCGCACCCACGCGCCACGCCACCAGAACCAGCCAGGCCCCGGTGGCCAGCGCGGCCACCAGTAGCAGGCCGAAGGAGAACTCGGGCACGAAACCTGGGGCGAGCCGGGCCACGTTGGCCGCGGGTTTGGCCGGCACCCCCGTCATCATGGAGAGCCAGACCACCCACACGATCAAGGCACAGCTGCTGAAGAACAGCAGGGTGAACCAATCGATCAGGGCCGACATGCTGCGCCGCAAGGTGGGCAAGGCGAATGCGGCCAGGGCGGCCCAGGCGGGCAGCGACAGCAGCAAGGCCCGGTCGAAGCCCGGATTGAAGGCGCTGTCGAGAACAAGGCAGGCCACCACCCACAGGGGCAGCGCCAGATGCGGCGCGCGCCACTGGCGGCGCCAGCGCCAGAGTGTCCAGAGTGCCAGCGGCCAGGCGGGCCAGGCGAACCAGAGCAGCAAACGCGACCAGCGTTGCCAGCCGGCAAAAGTGGTATCGGTCAGCGCGAACCAGGACTGGGGCAGTGCCCAGACCCCCAGCCCGCACAGTACGGCAGCCGCCAGGAGCATGGCCATGCGCTGCAGACGGACCCGGCCGGCGGCTGCACCGGGGGGCTGCGGCGCGATCACGAGCAGCAGCGGCAGCACGGCACCGAGTGCGAGCGCCAACCAGGGGGCGCCACTCGACACCAGGGCGCCCAATCCGAGCACCCAGCCCAGCCAGCCGGCGCCGGACCACAGGCCATCCGGCAGCGCCAGCCGGGCGGCGCCGTAGAGCGCCGCCGCCGTGGCACACAGGCGCACCAGATCCGGGGTGGTTTCGTGGCCCAGTTGCGCCAGGCCCAGGCTCGCCATCAGGGCCAGCAGGCCGGCATCGGCCAGGGCGCGGGCGTAGTCGGTGGGATGGGCTTCGCCACCGAATGCCAGGGTCACCGGCTGGGCCGCCGGTTGCCGGGCGAGGTGGAAGACCGCGTACCAGGTCAGTGCCAGCGTCAGCGCCAGCAGGGCCGCGAACGCCAGACGCACCGCCAGATCGGGCGAGAGAAATGGCAGGGCCTGGATGGCTGCCGCCCCGAGCCAGAAGGGCAGGGGGCCGGTCTCGCCGAGCGGCACGCCGAGCACCTGCGGAATGCCGAGCCCAGAGCCGCTGGCCATGCCCAGCATGGCGCCGAAGGCTTCGACATCGTTCACCTTCCAGGGCTCGCGGCCCAGAAAGCCTGGCAGCACGTAAGCCAGGCAGAACATCAGCAGGATCAGGCGGGGCAGCCTGCGCACGGCCGACTGGGTGACGATGGCGGGGGTGGTGGCGTTCACTGCGCGTGACTATACAAGTCTGGAGAGGGTGGGCGGATGAACGGGCAGGGCAACGGCGCCCAGGGGGAGATGTGCGGCGGCTGGCGCCACAAAGCAAAACAGCCGGCGCTGGGGCCGGCTGTTGCGTGACTGCGGACAAGGGCGCCGGACAGACCGGCGCCGATCACTTGGCAGCGGTCTTGGCGTAGCGGTTGCGGAAGCGCTCGACGCGGCCACCCATGTTGTCCACGCTCTTTTGCGTGCCGGTGTAGAAGGGGTGCGACTCGCTGGAGGTATCCAGCTTGAACAGCGGGTATTCCTTGCCGTCGAACGTGTCGGTTTCCTTGGTCGGCACGCACGAGCGCGTCACGAACTTGAAGCCGTTGGACAGGTCCACGAACAGCACTTCGCGGTAATCGGGGTGAATGCCTTCTTTCATGGCAATTCCTTGGTTCAGGTGCGACAGCCGCGGAAGAACCGTTCTTCCGTACTTGCCACAAGTTGCAAAGCTTTCAATTGTACCACCCCTGTTGCGCACGACCCCCAAAAGGAGCGTGCCACGGGGGGAGGCCGCGTCAGCGGCACAGGGGACTTATCCCCCTCTGCGCATCATGTCGAAGAACTCGGAGTTGTTCTTCGTCGCCTTCATGCTCTTGAGCACCATTTCCATGGCCTCGATCTCGTCCATGTTGTACATGAACTGGCGCAGGATGCGGGTCTTCTGCAGGATCTCGGGGGCCAGCAGCAGTTCCTCGCGGCGGGTGCCGCTGCGGTTGAGCTGGATCGAGGGGAAGACGCGCTTTTCGTACAGGCGGCGGTCGAGGTGGATTTCGCTGTTGCCGGTGCCCTTGAACTCTTCAAAGATCACTTCGTCCATGCGGCTGCCGGTGTCGACCAGCGCGGTGGCGATGATGGTCAGCGAACCGCCTTCTTCCACGTTGCGGGCGGCGCCGAAGAAGCGCTTGGGGCGCTGCAGGGCGTTGGCGTCGACACCGCCGGTCAGCACCTTGCCGGAGCTGGGCAGCACGTTGTTGTAGGCGCGGGCCAGTCGGGTGATGGAGTCCAGCAGGATCACCACGTCCTTCTTGAGCTCGACCAGGCGCTTGGCGCGCTCGATCACCATTTCGGCCACGTGCACGTGGCGTGCCGCCGGCTCGTCGAAGGTGGAGGCGATCACGTCGCCGCGCACGGTGCGCTGCATTTCGGTCACTTCTTCCGGGCGCTCGTCCACCAGCAGCACCATCAGCTCCACCTCGGGGTGGTTGGCCGTGATGGCGTGGCAGATGTGCTGCATCATCACCGTCTTGCCGCTCTTGGGCGGGGCGACGATCAGCGCGCGCTGTCCCTTGCCGATGGGCGAGATGATGTCGATGACGCGGCCGGTGATGTTTTCTTCGCTCTTGATGTCGCGTTCCAGGCGCATCTGCTGCTTGGGAAACAGCGGCGTCAGGTTTTCGAACATCACCTTGTGCTTGTTCGCCTCGGGCGGCAGGCCGTTGATGGCGTCCAGCTTGTTGAGCGCGAAGTAGCGTTCGCCATCCTTGGGGATGCGCACTTCACCCTCGATCATGTCGCCGGTGTGCAGGTTGAAGCGGCGGATCTGGCTCGGCGAGATGTAGATGTCGTCGGTGGACGCCGTGAAGCTGGTGTCCATGTTGCGCAGGAAGCCGAAGCCGTCGGGCAGCACCTCCAGCACGCCGTCGGCGTTGACCTGCTCGCCGGCCTTGGCGCGCTTCTTGATGATGGCGAACATCAGCTCCTGCTTGCGCATGCGGCCGGTGTTCTCGATTTCCAGGGCTTCAGCCTGCTTGAGCACTTCGGACACGTGAAGTGCCTTGAGTTCGTTCAGGTGCATCAGAATCGCTCCGCAAAAGGAGTCTGGTGTGTCGAAATCAGGGGGAGGGGGCGCTTGGGTCCGGGAACCGGGACGTTGCGCTGATCAGAGAGGCTGGACCGCGAGGGTCAGCAATTGCGCGGATTATGACAGGAAAAACCGCTCCGGCTGGCGGGGAATCTTGCCAAAAAAAACCGCCAGCGGCGGCAGGCAAGCCAAACGGGCGGCCAAGGCCGCCCGCATCACGGCGCTCAGGCCGCCAGTTGCTGGTCCAGGAACGCGGTCAGCTGGGCTTTGCTCAGCGCGCCCACCTTGGTGGCGGCGACCTGGCCGTCCTTGAACAGGATCAGCGTGGGAATGCCGCGAATGCCGAACTTGGCGGGGATTTCGCGGTTTTCGTCCACATTGACCTTGGCGATCTGCAGCTTGCCGTCGTAGCTGCCGGCCACTTCGTCGAGGATCGGGGCGATCATCTTGCAGGGGCCGCACCATTCGGCCCAGAAATCCACCAGCACCGGCGCCTTGGCGCTCAGCACATCGGCCTGGAAAGTGGCATCGGAAACGTGTTTGATCAGATCGTTGGCCATGGTGGGTCCTACGCGTTTTTCTCAACAGGGGGGATGGGCACGGATCGTGGCAGGCATACTCGGCCGGCCAGCCGCAAAACAGGGTTGATTGTGACAGAAACGCTATTTCCATGACGCCGGCCAGCCCACCCATCCCTGACGCCGCCGGGGTCGGCAGACCCGGCCCGAACGACTGTCTTTTGCCGGTCGACGCCCAGTGGGACGCGCTGCTCCTGCGTGTGCGCCAGTGCATCGATGCCCACGGGGCCGACCCGGGCCGGGTGCTGGTGCTGGTGCCGTACGCCCAGATGATGGATGCCGGGCGCCGTGCCTGGGCCCGCCACCAGCCGCAGGGCTTTGCACCCCGCTTTGAATCCACCCGCAACTGGGCGGCCAGCCTGCAGCCCTTCTTGCCCGGTCCCACCGACATGGCCGCCGACGGCGCGCGCGACAGCCTGGTCGCTGCGAGCCTGCTGGATCGCGTGGCCGGTCGCCAGCTCGACCCTGGGCTGCGCGCCACGCTGGTGAGCCGCCTGGTCGACACCGCGCGCCAGCTCGCGCCGTTGGCCGCGGCCCAGGCGCCCGCGGACCGCGCGCGTTGGGAGGCGGAACTGCGCCCCCAGCTCGCCACCGGCAGCGCCCTGTTGCAGTGGGAAGGGCTGGTGGCCTCGGTGGCGCTGGCTTGGGCGGGCTTGTCGGGCTACGCCACCGATGCCTTGTGGAGCGACCAGGCCGCACCCGGTGTGGCGGCGGACCTGCTGCTGCTCTTGCCCGGCTTCCAGAATGACCCTCTGGCCGAAGCCTTGCTTGCCCGTTGGGGGGGGCGGGGACTGTCTCTTGAATGGCCGGAGAGCCGCCCCGACCCAGTGGCCATCGGAGCCATCGCACCATGGCCCGAGCCCGTGTGCCTGCACGCATGCGACGACGCCGAGGACGAGGCCGGCCGCGCCGCTGCGTGCGTGCTGGCCCACGTGCAGGCAGAGCGGCAGCCCGTGGCGCTGGTCGCCCTGGACCGGTTGCTCACGCGCCGCATCGGCGCGCTGCTGGCCGGCGCCGGCCTGAGCGTGCGCGACGAGACCGGCTGGAAGCTGTCCACCACGCACGCCGCGGCCCGCGTGATCAGCCTGCTGCGCGCGGCCGATCGCCATGCGCGTACCGACGCCGTGCTCGACTGGCTCAAGCAGGCGCAGCGCTGGCCGGATGCCGCGGTCGATCCGCTGGAGCGCTTGGTGCGCCTGCATGGCCTGCCGGCCTGGCGCCGTGTGCCGACCCATCCGGACACCATGGCCGCGGTGCCTGACGGCGTGGTCGACTTGCTGGCCGGTTTGCAGGCTGCGCGCCCGCTGCGCGCCTGGCTCGAAAACCTGGCGCAGGCGCTGCGTGACAGCGGTGACTGGGATGCGCTGGCGCAAGATGCCGCTGGCCAGCGTGTGATCGAGGTGCTGCGTCTGCAGGCGGGCGCGGCCCACGAACTGGCCGCGCTGACCGGCGATGCCGCCGAAGGCGAGGGCCCGGCCCCGGCGCCGCGCCGCTGGTCACTGCCGGCGTTCACCGCCTGGGTGCGCGACGCGCTGGAGGCCGCCAGTTTCCTGCCCGAGCAGGCCGGG